>NZ_JBSFBM010000003.1:0-65579 GCF_053592955.1 Micromonospora sp. NPDC002411
GCCGATGACGGCGATCCGTTCGCCGGCCCGGATGGTCAGTGTGACGTCGCGTAGCGCGGTGGTCCGCTCGTACGCCACTGTCACCCCCTCGAACCGGATCTCCCGCCGGGCGTCCGGAACTGCGGCGCCCTCGGCGGCCCGCGGCGCGACGGGCGCGGCCGAGACGGTCAGCGCCTCGTCCAGCGCGGCGAGGCCCTCCATGCTGGCGTGGAAGCGGCTGCCGGCGGCGCGCAGCGGCAGGTACGCCTCCGGGGTGAGCAGGAGCACCAGCAGCGCGGTCTGCAGGGCCAGCCCGCCGCCGAGCAGCCGGATGCCGACCGGCACCGCGACCAGTGCCACCGAGAGGGTGGCGACCAGTTCCAGCACCAACGCGGAGAGGAACGCGATCCGCAGCGTCTTCATGGTGGCGACCCGATGGCCGTCGGCCATCCGGCGTACCACGTCGGTCTGAGCCCGGGCCCGCCCGAACGCCCGCAGCGTGGGCAGCCCGGCGACCATGTCCAGGAAGTGCCCGCCGAGCAACGAGAGCCGCCGCCACTGCCGTTCGGTGGCGGCCTGTGCCTGCCAGCCCAGCAGCGCGCCGAAGACCGGGATCAGCGGCAGGGTCAGCGCGATGATCACCGCCGAGCTCCAGTCGGCGAAGACGACCCGGGCCAGCACGGCCACCGGCACCGTCACGCTGAGCACCAGCTGTGGCAGATATCCCGTGAAGTACGCGTCCAACGCGTCCAGACCGCGCCCGGCCAGGGTGGCGACCTGACCGGCCCGCTGCCCGGCCACCCAGCCGGGCCCGTGTCGGCCGACAGCGCCGAGCAGGTCGGCCCGCAGCGTGGCCTTGACCGTGGCGGCGACCCGCGCCGAGACCGTGCCCTGAGCCCAGACCAGCGCGGAGCGGGCGGCGACAGCGATCACGAAGGCGCTCAACGCCGGCCGGTCGAGTCGACCGTCGAAGGCGGTGGCCAGCACCGCCGCGAGGGCGGTGGCCTGCACCACGATCAACCCGGCGGCGAGCACACCCAGGAGCGCGAGCACGGCAAGGTCGCGCCGGGCCGCAGGGACCCGGCGCAGCAGACGCGGGTCGAACGGACGGCGCTTCACCAGTACACCGGTGCCCTACCGTCGGTCCGTCCTCGGAAAACCCACCAGCACATCGCCTGGAAGCCTAGTAGGGCCGGAAGGAGCGGCAGCGCCACCCAGCCGAGCAGCCGTAGCGTCGGTGCGCTCGCGGCCGCGTCGGCGACGGTCAGTGAGGCGCCAGGGTCGGTCGTGGACACCAGCACGTAGGGCCAGAGAGCAGCGCCGACCAGCACCACCGGCAGCGCCAGGGCCGCGCCGGTGGCGGCAAGAGCCCACCCCGGCCGTCGCCGCGCCAGCGCCGCGCGGGCCGCCAGCAGCGCCGCCACGAGCAGCACCGGCAGGAGTACGGCCACCGCCGGCCGCTGGACCGCGTCGCGTACCCGGGCGGAGAGCAGGCCCACGACGGTGGCCAGGGCGACCGCGGTGAGCGCCACCGGCACCAGTCGGCGGGCTGTGCGGCCGACCACGGCGGCGGCCTCGGCCGGCAGGCGTAGGGCGAGGAACGTCGCGCCGTGCACCGCGACCAGCGCGACGATGGTCAGCCCGACGGCTGCGGCGAACGGGGTGGCCAGGTGCGACACCCCGGCGACGTGCCCGTCGGCCTGCCGGGGGACGCCCTGCAACAGCGCGGCGAGCACCACACCCCAGCCCAGTGCGGCGAGCGCGCTGCCGACCAGCACGACGCGGTCCCAGCGCGCGCGGATCCGTTCGTCGTCGGGTCGGCTGCGCAGCTGCACACCGACGGTGACCAGGATGACGCCGACCAGGGCGCCGACGACGGCCGGATAGCAGCCGGAGAGCAACTCGCCCTCCAGCATCGGGAACGCGCCGAAGAGGATGCCCACGGCGGCCACCAGCCAGACCTCGTTGCCGAGGAAGAACGGGCCGAGAGCGGTGAGCGCCTCCCGCCGCCGCGCCGCGCCGCCGCCGCGGGCGAGCAACAGCCCGACGCCGTAGTCGTAACCGGCGAGCACCAGGTAGCCGGCGAAGAAGAGGCCGAGCAGGGCGTACCAGGCGAGGTCCACGATGTCTCCTCAGTTGCTCAGACGAGGGCGGGTTCGGGGTGGGCCGACTCGTTCGGGGGCGAGGGTGGGCGGCCGAGCGCCGGGTCGGCCGCGCCCCGGGCCGCGTGCCGGGCGAGCAGCACCCAGTTGGTGACGGCGAGGGTGCCGAGCAGCAGGCTGAACCCGATCAGCGAGGTGAGCATCACCGGCGCGCCGACCGGTGAGACTGCCTGCTCGGTGGGGAGCAGCCCGTACGCCACCCAGGGCTGGCGGCCCACCTCCCGGGCGATCCAGCCGAGGATCACCGCGACGAACGGCAGCGGCAGGGCGAGCAGGATCAGCCAGAGCGGGAAGCGCAGCCGGATGATCCAGTCGCGGAAGAGCAGGGGGAGCAGGAACCACACGCAGCCGAGGGTGAAGCCGATCAGGATCATGAAGCCCAGCCCGACGTTGGCCAGCACCGGCGGCGTGTAGTCGCCAGGGCCGAAGCGGGTGGTCCACTCGGCGATCAACGCCTGGCCCTCCGGGCCCTGGCCGAACTTCGTGGGCTGCACCGCACCGACCGGGCCGAACTGGGCGAAGCCGAAGCCCTGCACCATGGTGATCGCGAACGCCGAGGTGACCACGCCGATGCGCAGCGAGGTGCGGAATAGCGCGAAGTCGGGAGTGGGCCGGATCAGGTGCCAGGCGCTGACCGCCGCCATCAGCATCCCGCCCACCAGCAACGCGGCCGAGACCACGTGCCCGAACGCCATGCCGAGGCTGGGGTTGGTGAGCAGCGCGCCGAAGTCGGTGAGGTGGGCGATGCCGTCGCGTACCTCGTAGCCGACCGGGTTCTGCAGCCACGAGTTGGCCACCATGATCCAGAAAGCCGAGGCGTACGCGGTGATCGCCACGCCCCAGAGCAGCGCGAGGTGGACGCCTTTGCCGAGCCGGCGCCAGCCGAAGATCCACATCCCGAGGAACGTGGATTCGAGGAAGAACGCCACAAGTGTCTCGATGGCCAGTGGCGCCCCGAAGACGTTGCCGACGTAGCGCGACAGACCACTCCAGTTCAACCCGAACTGGAACTCCATCACGATGCCGGTGGCGATGCCGAGCACGTAGTTGATCACGTAGAGCTGACCCCAGTAGCGGGTCAGCCGCTCCCACTTCGGGTTGCCGGTGAGCACCCAGGCGGTCTGCATCGCGACCAGCAGGGTGACCAGCCCGAGCGTGACGACCACGAAGAGGAAGTGGATCGAGGTGGTGGTGGCGAACTGCAGGCGGGCGAGGAGCAGGGTGTCCATGGCCGGCTCTCCGTAGTGTTGGCTCCCTTGTCGTAGCCACCCTACACGTAGCTTCGCTACATGTCTGTCTACTACGGCGTGTCGTAGATAAGTCTACGACACGCCGTAGTAGTTGTGGGGCGGGAAGATCGCGCTCGATCCGAGCGAGCGCGATCTTGAGATCAGCAGGCGGGCGCGAGGTCGCGGCGTTGCTGCGCGGGGGGCAGCGCGCCGGGCTGGGGCCAGGCGACCCCGCGTGGGGGCACTCGGGTCAGTTCAGGACAGGAACAGGGTGATCGGGAGGGCGACCAGCGTGCTGGCCACCGCCAGGGCGGTGGCGCCGAGCACCCGGGGCGGGCGGTCGCTGACCAGCAGGCGCTGCACCCGTACGTCGAGATCCCGGTCGCCCACACCCAGCGCCCCGGCCGGGGTGACCCGGTGACCGGCCGCGGCGAACCGGCGTAGCGCTCCCGCCAGCGGCGCATCCGCATGCAGCTCACGGGCCTTGTCGTCGGCGCGCATCTCGACCAGCAGGGCGACCCGCTCGTGGGCGTCGCGGACCCAGCCGAACCAGGGCAACGCCCGGCACAGCGCGGTGAACGGCAACAGCACCAGATCGTGCCGCTCGTGGGCGTGTGCGCGCTCGTGGCTCAGCACAGCAGCCAGCTCGGCGCGGTCCAGCAGACTCAGGGTGCCGGCGCTGACGACGACCTGCGGCCGTACGCCGGGCAGGCAGTACGCGGCAGCGCTCGGATGGTCCAGCACGAGCGCGCCGGGCGCGGCCGGGTCGTCCCGGGCCACCAGCGAGAGCAGGTCCCGATGGCGGCGCTGGGCGCGTACGGTGCCGTGGATGCTGCGCACGGTCGTGGTGACCAGGACCGCGCCGATGCCGAAACCGACCCCGACGCCAGCGAGGTGGAAGGTGCCCAGCCCGACCGGCAGCGTGCCGTGGGCGAGGTCGTCGGCCAGGGCGAGCAGTGCGCTCCCGGTCGGCCGGCCGTACCCGCTCAGCCCGAGCGCCATGGGCAGGCCCATCGCCGAGAGCCCCAGCGCCAACCCGACGGCCTGCCAGCAAATGATCGCCACCCGGGGGCTGCGCCACGTCCAGGTGGAGCGGGCCAGCACCTGGGCCGTCAGATAGCAGGCCAGCATGGTCGCGGCGAAGTGCACGGCGTAGGCCACGGCGTGCGCCCTACCGCTCCGCTGCCTCGCCGGCGGGCCGTCGGCCCGTCGGCCCGTCCACGCGGTCGGTCAACTCGGTGCCGTCGTCGGGGGAACCCGACCCGGTCAGGCCGGCCTCGCTCCCGAGCGCCGCCCGCAGGACCTCGGCCTCGGTGCCGGTCACCGAGCGGGCGAACCGCACCAGCGCGGCGTCCCGGCTGCCCCCCAGGTCGAGGGCGTCGAGCATGAGCTGGGCGATGTGCGCCTCACGGCTGGCCGCCGGCCGGTACCGCCAGGCCCGGCCCTCGCGCTCCCGCTGCACCATGCCCTTGCCGGCGAGTCGGTCGAGCACTGTCATCACCGTCGTGTACGCCAACTCGCGGCCGTCGAGCGCGTCGGCCACCTCGCGCACGGTCACACCATCCGACGTGCCGGGGACCACGTCCCACAACACGTCCATCACCGCACGCTCAAGATCGCCCAGCCGAGTCACGCACCAATCCTACCCTCGGTAGTAGATCCGTGAGCTGACCCCTCCCGACGGGCCCGGCCCACGTCAGGTTTTCCGGGAGGAGCTCGCCCACGCAGGGATCAAGCCTGACCGCCCGGAGTGGGCGGGCTCCCCCCGGAAAACCAAAGAGGCCGAGGACAGACGATCACACCCCCTTGGGGTGCCACACCGTCTTGGTCTCCAGGAGCGCGGTCATCGGAGCCAGGCCTGGGTCGGCGGACCAGTCATGGTCGGCCGGGGCCGGCCGGAGCACCCGCTTGAGGTTCTCCGCCGCCTTGACCTCCAACTCGGTGGCGAGCGAACCGTCGGTCACCCCGGTCAGGTCGAGCGCGTTGACGTCCATGTGCGCGGCCAACGCCGGCGCGGTCTCGGTGATCGCGCCGGTGAGGATGTTGACCACCCCGCCGGGCAGGTCGGAGGTGGCCAGCACCTCGGCCAGCGTCACCGCGGCCAACGGTTCGGTCGGGGAGGCGGCCACGACCACCGTGTTGCCGGTGACGATCGCCGGGGCGATCACGCTGACCAGGCCGAGCAGCGCCGGGCGTTCCGGGGCGACCACCGCTACCACGCCGGTCGGCTCGGGCGCGGAAATGTTGAAGTAGGGGCCGGCGACCGGATTGGCGCCGCCGTACACCTGGGCGAGCTTGTCGGCCCAGCCGGCGTACCAGACCCAGCGGTCGACCGCCGCGTCCACCTCGTCGCCGGGGATGCCCAGGGCGACGAACTGCTCGCGGCGGCCCTCCAGCATCTCGGCGACGCGGTAGAGGATCTGACCCCGGTTGTACGCGGTCGCGCCGGCCCAGCCCTTCACGGCGGCGCGGGCGGCGACCACCGCGTCCCGGGCGTCCTTGCGGGAGGCCAGTGACACATTCGAGGACTGCACGAGATACGACCGTCCCGACTCGCTGCGCGGGAACTTCCCGCCGATGAAGAGCTTGTACGTCTTGCGTACCGCGACCCGCTCAGACATTGAGGTAGCCCTCCAGCCCGTGCCGGCCGCCCTCGCGACCGTAACCCGACTCCTTGTAGCCACCGAACGGCGAGGTGGGGTCGAACTTGTTGAACGTGTTGGCCCAGACGACGCCGGCGCGCAGCCGGTCGGCCATCCACAGGATCCGGGAGCCCTTGTCGGTCCAGATTCCCGCCGACAGCCCGTACGGCGTGTTGTTGGCCTTCTCGACGGCCTCGGCCGGGGTGCGGAACGTGAGCACCGACAACACCGGACCGAAGATCTCCTCGCGGGCGATCCGGTGGGCCTGGGTGACGCCGGTGAAGATGGTGGGCGCGAACCAGAAGCCGCGGTCGGGCAGCTCGCACGGCGGTGACCAGCGCTCGGCGCCCTCGGCGGAGCCGGCGTCGGACAGCTCGCGGATCCGCTCCAACTGGGCAGCGGAGTTGATCGCGCCGACGTCGGTGTTCTTGTCCAGCGGGTCGCCGACGCGCAGTTGGGCCATCCGCCGCTTCAGCGACTCCAGCACCCGGTCGGCCACGTTCTCCTGGACCAGCAGGCGGGAGCCCGCGCAGCAGACGTGCCCCTGGTTGAAGAAGATGCCGTTGACGATGCCCTCGACGGCCTGGTCGATGGGCGCGTCGTCGAAGACGATGTTGGCGGCCTTGCCGCCCAACTCCAGGGTGAGCTTCTTGCGGGTGCCGGCGACGGATCGGGCGATGGCCCGACCGACGTCGGTGGAGCCGGTGAAGGCCACCTTGTCGACACCGGGGTGCTCGACCAGGGCGCGGCCGGTGTCACCGGCGCCGGTGAGGATGTTGACCACGCCGGCCGGCAGGTCGGCCTGCTGGCAGATCTCGGCGAAGAGCAGCGCTGTCAGCGGGGTGGTCTCGGCGGGCTTCAACACCACGGTGTTGCCCGCGGCGAGCGCCGGGGCGATCTTCCACGCGAGCATGAGCAGCGGGAAGTTCCACGGGATGACCTGCGCGGCAACGCCGATCGGCTGCGGGTTCGGGCCGAAACCGGCGTGGCCCAGCTTGTCGGCCCACCCGGCGTAGTAGAAGAAGTGCGCGGCGACCAGCGGCAGGTCGACGTCCCGGGACTCCCGGATCGGCTTGCCGTTGTCCAGGGACTCCAGGACGGCCAGCTCGCGGGAGCGCTCCTGGATGAGGCGGGCGATCCGGTACAGGTACTTCGCCCGGTCCCGGCCCGGCATCGGACCCCACACCTTGTCGTACGCCTTACGGGCGGCACGCACCGCGCGCTCCACGTCCGGCGCGCCGGCCTCGGCTACCTCGGCCAGCACCTCCTCGGAGGCAGGGTTGATCGACTTGAAGCTGCCGCCGTCGGTCGGGTCGACGAACGTGCCGTCGATGAACAGCCCGTACGAGGGTTTGAGGTCCACCACCGAGCGGGACTCGGGGGCGGGGGCGTATTCGAACATCGGCTATCAGTCCAGGGTGAAGTAGTCGGGACCGGAGTAGGTGCCGGTCGTCAGCTTGGTGCGCTGCATCAGCAGGTCGTTGAGCAGGCTGGACGCGCCGAAGCGGAACCAGTCCGGGTCGAGCCAGTCCGGGCCGACGGTCTCGTTGACCATCACCAGGTACTTGATGGCGTCCTTGGTGGTCTTGATGCCACCGGCGGGCTTCACGCCCACCTGCCGCCCGGTCGCCGCCCGGAAGTCGCGGACCGCTTCCAGCATGACCAGGGTCACCGGCAGGGTCGCCGCGACCGGGACCTTGCCGGTGGAGGTCTTGATGAAGTCGCCGCCGGCCAGCATGGCCAACCAGGAGGCCCGCCGGACGTTGTCGTACGTGGCCAGTTCGCCGGTCTCCAGGATGACCTTGAGGTGGGCGTCCCCGCAGGCTTCCTTGGTGGCCACGATCTCGTCGTAGACCTCCTTGTACCGCCCGGCCAGGAAGGCACCCCGGTTGATCACCATGTCGATCTCGTCGGCGCCGGCCGCGACTGCGGCCCGGGTGTCGGCGAGCTTGATCTCCAACGGTGCCTGGCCCGACGGGAAGGCGGTGGCGACGCTGGCCAGGTGCACGTTGCTGCCGCGCAGCACCTCGGCGACGTACGGGACCATCGCCGGGTAGACGCAGACCGCCCCGACGTGCGGGCAGGACGGGTCGGCCGGGTCGGGGCGCAGCGCCTTCGCGGCCAGCGCGCGCACCTTGCCCGGGGTGTCCGCCCCTTCCAGGGTGGTCAGGTCGACCATCCGGATCGCCAGGTCGATCGCCTGGGCCTTGGCGGTGGTCTTGATGGATCGGGTGCCGAGCTGTGCCGCCCGCTGCTCCGCGCCGACCTGGTCCACGCCGGGCAGGCCGTGGAGGAAGGTCCGCAGAGCGGTCTCGGATCGTCCCAGCTCGGAGAGCTCCGACCGGGCCGACGTCGTTGTCGCCGTCATGCCCCGAAGTCTACGCACCGGGACGGCGAGTGATCTTGCTCACGATCGGCCGGCGGGCCCGTCTGACGTGAGCGGCGTCGCTGGTCCTACCGCACCCGCACCACCGCGCGCTGGGGAGCGGTAGGTTGAGCGATCGTGGATGTACACGTCATTGACCACCCGCTGGCCCAGTCCAGGTTGACTGCCATGCGGGACGCGCGCACCGATTCCTCGACGTTCCGGGCCGCGCTGCACGAACTGACCACCATGCTGGTGTACGAGGCGGCGCGCTCCTTCCCCGTCGAGCGGTACCCGGTGCAGACGCCGGTCACCGGCACCGAGGGCACCCGGCTGGCCAACCCGCCGCTGCTGGTCCCGGTGCTGCGGGCCGGCCTCGGCATGGCGGACGCCGCACTCGGCCTGCTCCCCGAGTCGTCGATGGGCTTCGTCGGTCTGGCCCGCGACGAGGAGACCTACGAACCGCGCGCGTACATGGAGTCGTTGCCCCGGGACCTGGCCGGGCTGCCGGTGCTGGTGCTCGATCCGATGCTGGCGACCGGTGGCTCGCTGGAGCACTCCTGCCGGCTGCTGGCCGACCGCGGCTGCACCGACATCACAGTGCTCTGCGTGCTCGCCGCCCCGGTCGGCATCGAGCGGCTGGAACGCTCCGGTCTGCCGATCCGCCTGGTCACGGCCTCGATCGACGAGGGGCTCAACGACAGCATGTTCATCGTCCCCGGGCTCGGGGACGCCGGGGACCGGCAGTTCGGCGGCATGCCCCGGTTCTGAGGGCTCCACCCGGTCGGTGCCGGGTCCGGCGGGTCCGCACGCGGTGGTGCGCGGACCCGCTACCGTCTGCGGCCATGACTGGTGTTGCGCTCGCCGAGGAGTTGCTGCTCCTCGCCTACGACGACTCGACCGGCAAGGCGACCATGCCGCGGATCAGCCTGGACCTCGGCATGGCCGCCGCGGTGCTGGTGGAGCTGGCCATCGCCGGCCGGATCGCGTACGCCGACGGGTCGTTGACCGTGGTCGACCCGACACCCACCGGCGAGCCGGTCGCCGACGAGGTGCTGGGCCGGATCGCGGCCGACACCCCGCACACCCCGGCCTCGTGGGTGCAGCGCCTGCGCCACGGGCTGCGCGACAAGATCCTCGGTGATCTGTGCGCCCAGGGTGTCGTCCGCGACGTCGACGAGACCGAGCTGGGCTTCATCCACGTGCACCGCTATCCGGTGGTGGACGCCTCCGTCGAGGCGGAGACCCGCCAGCGGCTGACCGAGGCCCTGACCGGCGCGGCGGCCCCGGACGAGCGGACCGCCGCGCTGGCCACCCTGGTCGTGGTGCTCCGGATGGAGACCGCGCTGGGCGTGAGTGGCGAGGAGGTCGCCACCGCTCGCCGACGGCTGGAGGAGATCGCCACCGGCGCGGGCTTCTCCGGTCAGGTGAGCAGCGACGACTCGGTGGTCCGCCCGTCGGTCGGCCTGGTCGTCGCCGCCTTGGCCGGAGCTGTCGACGCGGCGCTGGGCAAGCGCGCCTGACCGTCGGACCCGTCGCCGCCCGGGCCGGAACGGTCGGCGCGGCCCGAGCAGACGTGTCTGACCGTCGGCCTGCCCGCACCCCCTGGCCGTCCTTTGCTCTGCACCCGTGGATGCACCACCAGGCGGGCCGCCGCATGGCGCATCCACGGGTGCAGAGCAGGCTTGGCGCATCCGCGGGTGCAGAGCAAAGGGGGCGTGGCGGGTGGGTGGGGGTCCGCGGGGTCAGATGCCGAGAGCGGCACCGACCTCGGCGCGCAGCCGCGTGATCGCCGCGCCGGCTCGGCTCCGGGCGGCGGCGACGTCTCCGTCGGCAACCGGTTCCACCACCTCGAGGTACGCCTTGAGCTTCGGCTCGGTCCCGGACGGGCGGATCACCACCCGGGCCGACGCGGTGCGCAGGATCACCACGTCCGACTCGGGCAGCAGGTCCCGGACGCTGTCCACCGGCTGCCCGAGCAGGGAGGTCGGCGTGGCCGCGCGGATCCGGGCCATCGCGTCGGTGATCACCCGCAGGTCGTCCACCCGGACGGAGAGCTGGTCGGTGTGGTGCACGCCGAACTCGGCGGCCAATTCGTCGAGCCGGTCGGTCAGGGTGCGGCCCTGTGCCTTGAGGCCGGCGGCCAGCTCGGCCACTGTCAGTGCGGCCGTGATGCCGTCCTTGTCCCGCACGTGCCCCGGTGCGACGCAGTAGCCGAGCGCCTCCTCGTAGCCGAAGACCAGAGGCGCGCTCCCGCCGCCGGCCCGCACGATCCACTTGAAGCCGGTAAGCGTCTCGTCGTAGGGCAGACCCCGGGCCGCGCACATCGCCCGCAGCAGCGACGACGACACGATGGTGGTCGCGTAGAGCCCGGTCACCCCCCGGCGCATCAGGTGGTCGGCGAGCAGCACGCCCACCTCGTCGCCGCGCAGCATCCGCCAGCCGTCGCGCTCTTCGCGGACCACCACCGCGCACCTGTCCGCGTCCGGGTCGTTGGCGATGGCGAGGTCGGCGCCGGTGGCGTCGGCCAGCGCGACGAGCCGGTCCACCGCGCCCGGCTCCTCCGGGTTGGGGAACGACACGGTGGGGAACGCCGGATCCGGTTCGGCCTGGTCGGGGACCACGCCGGGCACCGGGAAACCGGCGCGGGCGAAGGCGGCGGTGAGCACCGCCGCACCCACCCCGTGCAGAGGGGTGTACGCCACCGACAGGTCCCGTGGCCCGTCCGGGTCGATCACCGCGGTGGCCCGCTCGACGTACGAGGCGACCAGGTCGTCACCGAGCACCTGCCCGGGTTGACCCAGTGGCACCTGGGTCAGCGGGCCGACCGAACGGATGGCCGCCTCGATGCCGGCGTCGGCGGGCGGCACGATCTGTGCGCCGGCGCCCAGTTCACCGCCCAGCTCCGCGCCGAGGTAGACCTTGTAGCCGTTGTCCTGGGGCGGGTTGTGGCTGGCCGTGACCATGACACCGGCGACTCCGCCGAGCTGGCGCACCGCGTACGCCAGCACCGGGGTGGGCAGCGGGCGGGGAAGCAGCAGCGCCGGCCGGCCAGCACCAGTGGCCACCTGGGCGGTGCGCTCGGCGAACTGCTTGGAGCCGTGCCGAGCGTCGTACCCGATCACCAGGGGCCCGGTGCCGCCCTGGGCGGCGAGCCAACCGACCAGGCCGGCTGCGGCCTGGGTGACCACGGCGAGGTTCATGCCGTTCGGGCCGGCCCGTAGCGGGCCACGGAGGCCCGCGGTGCCGAAGGTCAGCGGGCCAGCGAACCGGTCGGCCAGCTCCGGTGCGCTCGCCGGCAGGCCGTCGAGCACCGCCGTCAGCTCGTCCCGGCTGGCCGGGTCGGGGTCGTCAGCCAGCCAGCGCCGGGCTTGCTCGCGAATGTCGTCGATGTCAGTGGTGTCCGCCGCCATGCCCCTTGATAGCACGGCGGCGGATCACCGCTGCGGGTTCCCTCCGGCTCAGCCGTCCCCGGTGAGCTGGAACGTCCGCACCATCTCGTCGAAGATCGGCTTGCTCTCCGCGAACTTGGCGTCCGTGGCGGTGAGGTAGAAGGAGTACGCCTTACCGCCCTCCGCCACACCACGCCAGACACCGTGCCGCATGGCGTCGCCCTCGCCGCACGTGTACTCGAATTCGGCGGCCGCCTTGCTGGCCAGCTCGGTCTCGGTGGCGCTGATCTGCTGGTACGGCTTGACGCAGGTGGTCGACTTGGACTTGAGGCCGTTCTCGGCCGTCTCCGCCCACCGGGTGGAGCTGCTGGACCACTTCTCGGTGATGATGCGCACCTTGCGGCCGCTGTCCTCCGGGTCGATGTAGTCGGTGTAGGAACCGCCGGTGGCCTTCTTCCAGCCCTTCGGCACCATGACCTGGATGCCCCGGGCGGCGTGTTCCTGCATCTCGACAGTGGGAGCCGCCGGCGCGGACGGGGTGGGCTGCGCCGCCGGGGTGTTCGGCGGGGCGTCGTCGCCACCGGAGAGCGCCACAGCTGTGATCAGCAGCACCACGACCAGGCCGCCGGCAGCGGCGAGCTGCACCTTGCGCGGCCAGCCCTTGACCGTGCTGACGAGCTGACCACCCGCGGCGCGGACCTTGTCCAGAGCGCCGCCGCCCGAAGCGCTGCCGTCCGAGGCGGGTGCGGCGGCCCAGGGCTGGCCGGTGCCCGGCACCGACCACTGGTTGCCGCCGCCGTAGGTGCCCCCGATGCGTTGGGTGGCCTCCGGCGCGCCGCCGTAGCCGACCTGCTGGGTGGCGTCGGCCGGAGTGCCGTAGGTGACCCGCTGGGTGGCGTCCGGGTGCGCGCCGGCGTCCACGCGCTGGGTGGCGTCCGCGTTGCCGCCGTAGGCGCGTCCGGCGGTCGACCGGCCGGGTGGGGGCATCGCCCCGGTGGGTGTGTGCAGCGGACCGGCCAGCGCGTCGGCGCTGGTCTCGTCGAGCCCGGTGGCGTCGGCCGCGCCGGCGGGCGCTGGGCGTTCGCCCCGGTTCAGCGCCGCCAGCCGGTCGGTCAACGACTCACCGGGGGCCAGCATGGCGGGGCCACCGATCTGGTTGTCCGGCTTCGGCTCCGCCGGAGGCGGCGGCAGGACGGGCACGGGGCGCTGCTGGACCGGCACCACGGCGTACGGGTCGGTGACGGAGTGCACGGCGGTCGCGGTGCTGCCCAGTGGGCCGGCGAGCAGCTCGCGCAGCATGGCCCGGGAGGTGTGCACGTCCAGTCGCCGGGCCGGGTCCTTCTCCAGCAGACCCATCAGCACGCGGGTCAGCGCCCCACTGCGCTGCGGCGGCGCGGGCGGGTCCTCGACCACGGCGTGCATGGTCTCGATCGGGTCGCCCTTGTCGAACGGGGGCCGACCCTCGACTGCGGTGTAGAGCGTCACACCCAGCGAGAAGAGATCGCTCGGTGGGCCGAACTCCTGGCCCATGGCGCGCTCGGGCGAGATGAAGTGCGGTGAGCCGAGCACCATGCCGGGGGTGGTGAGCTGCACGTCGGTGGGCATCCGGGCGACGCCGAAGTCGGTCAGCACGCAGCGCCCGTCGGTGCAGATCAGCACGTTGGCGGGCTTCACGTCGCGGTGCAGCACACCGATCGCGTGCGCGACCTCCAACGCGCCGAGCAACGCGATGCCGATCTTGGCGACGGCGCGGGGCGCGACCGGCCCGTCCTCGATCACCATGTCGGCGAGGCTGCGGGCGTCCAGCAGCTCCATCACGATCCACGGCCGGCCAGCCTCGGTGACCACGTCGTACACCTGAACCACGGCGGGGTGCTGGATCGCGGCGGCGGCGCGGGCCTCGCGCAGGGTGCGTTCGTACATGGCGTCGCGGTCGCTGGGGGCCAGCCCTGGAGGTAGGACGACCTCCTTGACCGCCACGTCACGGCGCAGCAGCGTGTCTGTGGCGCGCCACACCGTGCCCATGCCGCCGTTGCCCACCGAGGACCGCAGCGAGTACCGGCCACCAATGGTGGTGCCGGGCGCCGCTCGTCCGTTGGCGGGACTGACTGGTCCGCCGCTCCACGTCGGGATCTGAGTCACAGAAAAGCCACCGGGGGAAATCGAGGGGGGCTGGGACACAACCCCCCTATCTTGCTGGTTCCGACGCCCGATGCGAAAGCCGACGCGGCGGACGTTTATCGAAGTCGACAGAACGTGCCTTGTCGTTCACCTCGTGTCGACCGGTCGGGACGCACTGTGCGGTATCCCTCACCCGACGGCGTGGCCAGGCGTCCTACCATCCGGGGATGAGTGAACGGCGGTCAAGCGAGTCCGGTTTCCCGATCAACGGCCTCTACACGGAGGCCGACCTTCCGGAGGACCTGGACTCCCGGCTGGGCGGCCCCGGCGAGTTCCCGTACACCCGGGGGGTCTACCCCACGATGTACACCTCCCGTCCGTGGACCATGCGCCAGTATGCCGGCTTCGGCACCGCCACCGAGTCCAACGCGCGGTACCACCAACTGTTGCGGGCCGGCACGATGGGCCTCTCGGTCGCCTTCGACCTGCCGACCCAGATGGGCTACGACTCCGACGAGCCGATCGCGCACGGCGAGGTAGGCAAGGTGGGCGTCGCCATCGACTCCATCGAGGACATGCGGCTGCTCTTCGCCGACATCCCGCTGGACAAGGTCTCCACCTCGATGACGATCAACGCACCCGGTTCGGTGCTGCTGCTGCTCTACCAGCTCGTCGCCGAGGAGAACGGGGTGCCCGGCGCGGCGCTCAACGGCACGATCCAGAACGACATCCTCAAGGAGTACATCGCCCGGGGGACGTACATCTTCCCGCCGAAGCCGTCGCTGCGCCTGGTGGCCGACACGTTCGCGTACTGCCGCAAGGAGGTGCCGAAGTGGAACACCATCTCCATCTCCGGCTACCACATGGCCGAGGCCGGCGCGACGCCCGCGCAGGAGATCGCGTTCACCCTGGCCAACGGCGTGGAGTACGTGCGCGCGGCGCTGGCCGCCGGGCTCGCCGTGGACGACTTCGCCCCCCGGCTGTCGTTCTTCTTCGTGGCCCGCACCACGCTGCTCGAGGAGGTGGCGAAGTTCCGCGCAGCCCGGAAGATCTGGGCCCGGCTGATGCGCGACGACTTCGGCGCCAAGGACCCGAAGTCGATGATGCTGCGGTTCCACACCCAGACCGCCGGCGTGCAGCTCACCGCGCAGCAGCCGGAGGTGAACCTGGTCCGGGTGGCGGTACAGGGGCTGGGTGCGGTGCTCGGCGGCACCCAGTCGCTGCACACCAACAGCTTCGACGAGGCCATCGCGCTGCCCACCGAGAAGGCGGCCCGGCTCGCGCTGCGCACCCAGCAGGTGCTGGCGTACGAGACGGACCTCACCGCCACCGTCGACCCGTTCGCCGGCTCGTACGTGGTGGAGGCGATGACCGCCGAGATCGAGGCCGCCGCCGTCGAGTTGATGGAGCGGGTGGCCGACCACGGTTCCGCGGTGGACGCGATCGAGGCCGGGTTCCAGAAGCGGGAGATCGAGCAGTCCGCGTACCGGATCGCCCAGGAGATCGACTCGGGTGAGCGGGTGGTGGTCGGGCTCAACCGGTTCACCGTGGACGAGGAGGAGCCGTACGAGCCGCTGCGGGTCGACCCGGCGATCGAGGCGGCCCAGGCCGAACGGCTGGCGCGGCTGCGCGCCGAGCGGGACGGCGACGCGGTGGCGCGGGCGCTGGCCGATCTGCGGGCCGCCGCCGACGGCACGGACAACGTGCTGTACCCGATGAAGGCGGCGCTGCGGGCGCGGGCCACCGTGGGCGAGGTCTGTGGGACGTTGCGTGAGGCGTGGGGGCTGTACCGGCCGACCGACCGCTTCTGACCCACCCCTGACCGCTGAGCGCGGTGTGTCCATCGCGCTCAGCGGGTACCCCCTCGGTCGAGCGCGAACGCACACCGTGTGCGCCCGTGGTGGGTGCCTGCGTGTGAGCGTCCTTATCCGGCTCGTTGCGGAGTGTGGTCGGCTAATTGTCGGAGTGTCAGTTCACCACCCCGACTAATGCGACAATTTGCAACAGGGGTCCCCTGAGTGGCGCCGGATTCGTGACTGCCGCGACTGGTTACGCGTTGTAGGAGGTGAGGGGCGGATGACGGCGTTCGAGCACGATCTACCTGCTGTCCCGCACATCTCCGAGCGCCCCCAGCAGGGCATACGTGACGCTACGCGGTCTGATCATTACCGTAACGAGGTTGCGCAGCGTCACCGCCGGAGGTCTAGGCTGTCTGCTGTTCCCGATGATCCATCCATCTCTAGTGATCGAGAATTCGACGTGACGAGTGCGTTGACGCTGCCCACTGAGGGCCAGCTGGCGTCGTCCTGGCTGGAGACGCCGCCCGGGTCCCAGCCCCTGCCCCGCGACCTGGACCACCTCCTCGCGCTCCGCGTACCGGGGTTGATCGCTACGCGCCGTCACCTCCACTCGCACCCTGAGCTGTCCGGCAACGAGTTCGAGACGGCCGCGCTGATCGCCAGGGAGCTGTCGCTGGCCGGGCTGAACCCGCGCCTGCTGCCCAAGGGCAACGGTGTGATCTGCGACGTCAACGGCAGGCCGGACGGCCCGGTCGTCGCGCTGCGCGCCGACATCGACGCCCTGCCGCTCGACGACCCCAAGGATGTGTCCTACCGGTCGACCGTGGAGGGCGTGTGCCACGCCTGCGGGCACGACGTGCACACCTCGATCCTGCTCGGCGTCGGCATGTTGCTGGCCCAGCTCGCCGACCTCGGTGAGCTGGACGGGCGGGTCCGGCTCATCTTCCAGCCGGCCGAGGAGATCCTGCCCTGCGGCTCGCTGGAGGTCATCGAGGCCGGCGGCCTGGACGACGTGGTGCAGATCTTCGCGCTGCACTGCGACCCGAACCTGCCGGTGGGCCAGGTCGGCCTGCGGGTCGGCCCGATCACCGCAGCTGCCGACAACGTCACCGTCCGGCTCTCCGGCCCGGGCGGCCACACCGCCCGGCCGCACCTGACCGTCGACCTGGTCGACGCGCTCGGCCGGTTGATCACCGAGGTGCCCGCCCTGGTCAGCCGCCGGGTGCCGGCCAACAGTGGTCTGCTGCTGGTCTTCGGCCACGCCTCGGCCGGCACCCGGTACAACGTCATCCCGTCCGAGGCGAGCGCCTCCGGCACCCTGCGGGTGATGGACCGCGACACCTGGGAGCAGGCTCCCAAGATCGTCGCTCAGGTGGTCCGGGACGTGATCGCCCCGACCGGCGCCACTGTCGACCTGGAATACCTGCGGGGCCGGCCGCCGGTGTGCAACGACTCCCGTGCCATCCAGGTCCTGACCGCCGCCACCGCCGCGGCGCTCGGCCCGGAAGGGATCGCCGAGACGCCGCAGAGCATGGGCGGCGAGGACTTCTCCTGGTATCTGGAGTACGTCCCCGGCGCCCTCGCCCGGCTCGGCGTGGGTCGCTCCGGTCCCAACGTCGACCTGCACCGCGCCAGCTTCGACGTGGACGAGCGGGCCATCCCGGCCGGCGTACGCGTCATGGTGCAGACCGCGCTGCGGGCACTGGCGGCTGCGCGCTGACCGGCGCGGCCGGGGCCGCGGTCTTCTTCCGCCGACGCAGCACCAGCAGCAGCACCGCCATCGGCACGCCGAAGGCCACCAGCCAGGGCAGCAGCGCCCCCAGCACGGTGAGCATCACTGTCAACGAGGCGACGAACGCCTTCCAGCCGCCCCGGAGCCCGACCAGGAAACCGGTCTCGTCCTTGTCGTCGGTGGCCTTCTTCGCCGCCGGCCCGGCCAGCGACACGGTGATCGTGGAGAGAGCCGTCAGGTCGGCCAGCCGACGCTTCTTCGCCTCCAGCGACGCCAGGTCGGCCTCCCGGCGGCCCAACTCGTTCTCCAACGTCACCAGGTCGGTGATCGAGCTGGCCCGGGACAGTAGACGGCGGGCACTGTCCACCCGGGCCCGCTGACTCGTGATCCGGGCATCCAGGTCGACGGTCTCCTCAGTGACGTCCTGGGTGTTGATCTCCCGGCTCTGCTGCCGGCCGAGCTCCGAGATCTCCTCCACCACGCCGGAGAACTTCGGTGCCGGCACCCGCAACTGCAACTCCGCCACCGCGTCCTCGTCGGCACTGCGTCGCTGGTCGCCGCCGACGAAGCCACCGGCCCGGGTGGCCACGGCGACGACCTCACGGGCCGCCGCGTCCACATCGTCCACCTGCACGCGCATCGTTCCCGTGTAGATGATCGCCCGTTGGTCGACCCGCAGATCCGGTGCGCCGGCACCGGCCGCCTCCTGCGTCTTGCCCTTGGCGGCGTCCCTGCCCGCCTCGCCGCCGTTCGCCGCCGCCGGTGGCTCGGCGGCCGAGCCGGCGGTGTCCTTCGCCCCGCTGTCGCCGGCGCTGCAACCCGTGAGCACCAGCGCGGCCGCCAGTGCCGCTACCGCAAGCGCTGTGCCGCGGCGTCGTACCGTCCGTCCATCCATCCCCGCTCCCATCATCGTCATCCGGTGTGGCGATAGCTCGGACGCGGCGCACGCGTCGGCTGGTTCCGGCAGACTGCGCTGAGGACGTCACGATTCGATAATCGAGGAGTCACGATGCGACTCACCAAGTACGCCCACTCCTGCCTTCGCGTGGAGCACGACGGTGGAGTGCTCGTCGTCGACCCCGGGGTGTTCAGCGACCCGACGGTGGCACTGGACGGTGCGGACGCGGTGCTGATCACCCACCAACACCCGGACCACCTCGACCTGGCCGCGCTCCGCCTCCAGCTCGACCGGCAGCCGTTCCCGATCCACGGTCCCGCCTCGCTCGCCGAGACCCTGGGAGACGCGGCCGAGGCCCTGCACCCGGTCACCGCCGGCCAGTCGTTCACCGCCGCCGGGGTCGCCGTGCGCGCGTACGGGGGGCGGCACGCGGTGATCCACCCGGACATCCCGGTGATCGACAACCTCGGCTACCTGATCAACGACGTCGTCTACCACCCGGGGGACTCCCTGGTGGTGCCCGACGAGACTCCCGTCGACACGCTCTTCGCGCCGATCCACGCCCCCTGGTCGAAGTTCTCCGAGGTGCTCGACTTCATCCGGGCGGTCGCGCCGCGCCGCGCGTACGCCTTGCACGACGCCCTGCTCAACGACAACGGGCTGGGTGTGCTCGACCGGCAGTACGCGGCGATGTCCGGCACCGATTACCAGCGGCTGGAGCCTGGCAGCCGGGTGGACGTCTGACCCGATGCCCGGCCCCTCGACGGAGCTGGTGCAGCAGCTCTACCGCACCCCACCGGACCGGTTCGTGGCCGCCCGGGACGCCGCCGTGGCCGAGGCCCGCCGTGCCGGGGACGCGACCACCGCCCGACAGTTGGCCCGGCTACGTCGTCCGACGGTGGCCGCCTGGCTGGTGAACCTGCTCGCCATCAGACGCCCCGAGCTGGTGGCCGACCTGGTGCAGCTCGCGGACGCGCTCCGCACCGCCCAGCGGGAGCTGCGCGGGCCCCGGCTCCGGGAGCTGTCCGCGCAGCGCCGGGCGGTGGTCGGCGCCCTGGTCGTCGAGGTCCGCAAGCTCGCCGCGGCGGAACCGGAAGCGCCGCCGGCGGGTCGGCTGCCACTGGCCGAGGTGGAGGCGACCCTGAACGCGGCGTTCTCCGACGCCGAGGTCGCCGAGCAGGTCCGGGCAGGCCGTCTGCTCCGGGCGGCCAGTTACGCCGGGTTCGGTGAGGTGCCCCGGCCACAACTGCGGCTGGTCACCGGCGACGAGGAGGAGCAGGAGGAGCGCCCGGCCCGCCGCCCCGGTACCCAGCGGGAACGCCCCGAGGTCGCCTCCCGCACGGATCGGACGACCTCCCGCACAGACCGGACGACCTCCCGTACGGACCGGGCAGCGGAGCGCGCCGAGCAGGCCGAGCGGGCTGCGCAGCGGGCGGCCCGCGCCGAGCGGGCTCGGCAGCGCCGCGTCCTGGACCGGGAACTGGGGCGTGCCCAGGCCGACCAGGAACGTGTCGAGGCCGAGCTGACCGAGGCCACCGCGCAGGAGCAGGACGGCGTCGCCGTACTCGACGGGATCGAGGCCGAGTTGGCCGAGTTGGAGCGGCGGCGGGCGGTCGCCGAGCAGGATCTCAGCCGAGCCAAGCTCGCTCGGCGCGCCGCCGAGCGTGCTGTCACCTCGGCTCGCCGGCGCGCGGGTGAGGTGGAGGCGGCGATCGAGGCGTTGGCGGCCGAAGAGGGGGATGCGGACGCGGGCGTCGGCGCGGCAGACTGACCATCGATGGACGACGACGAGTACGCGGACCGTCCACGGCGGGTGACCCCGGTGCGGGGAGTCGTCGTGGGTGACGGGTCGGGTTGTCCGAGGACGCCCCGGACCCGCAGGCGATCCTGGTGGGCGGCGCTCGGATGACACCGGAGCAGGCCGCCGCCGCCAGCAAACCCGTCGTGCTCGACCTGGGTGACGCGTTCAGCCGGGACCCGACCACGCTGCGCCGGGCCCGGCTGCTCGGCATCTCCGGCTGGGCGTTCTACATCGGCGGCCGGGCCGGCGCCCTCGGCGATGTGCGGGCCGAGACCGCCGCCGCCGCTCTCGGCTTCCTCGCCCCGGACGCCGTCGCCGACGGTTGGGACGCCGCCGGCCGGGTCGTGCCGCCGATCGAGGTGGCCGCCGCGAGTCTCGCCGAGTGCTGTCGATGGGGGGCTCAGCAGCTCGGCACCCTGCCCGACACCGAGCGTCTGGCCGCACTCGTCGAGCGGGCGGTGGTCGCCGCGGACGCCAGCGGAATGCCGCTCTTCGCCGCCTGGCGGGCCATGCCGCTGCCGGATCTCAGCCCGGGGGCCCGGACCGCCGCCGGGCTGCGGTTGCTCCGCGAACACTTCACCGGCGCCTACCTGTTGGCGGTGCGCGCCGCCGGGATGACCGCGCTGGAGGCGGTGCTGTCCGGCCCGGAGGGGGAGGCCGGGGCAGTGGCCTGCGGCTGGCCGCCGCCGTACCCCCCGATCGGGCCGTTGGTCCGCCGGCGACTCTGGGCCGAGGCCGTGACCAACAGATTGGCCGCGCCGGCGTTCACCGCCCTCGGCCCCGCCGACTGCACCGAGTTGGTGGAGTTGCTGCACCGCACCCGGGCCACCCTGCTCGCACAGGGCGGGAGGCCCGAGTGAGCGGAAAATAGGCGGCGCCGTCGGCGGTCCGCTGTCAGGATGCTCTGCCGTGACCCTTCCCGCTGGTTGGACAACGCGCAGGCCCACCCTCGCCGACGTGCCCGCGATCCTCGCCGTGGTGCACGCTGCCGACACCTTCGCCATCGGCCATCCCGACTTCGACGCGGAGGACGTCGCGGCGTCGCTGACCGCCCCCCACTTCGACCCGACCCGGGACTCCTGGCTGGCTGTCGACCCGGACGGCGCCGTGGTCGGCTGGGCGACGGTCGACAACCCGACCGGCGTCGGCCGGGAGTTCGTGGAGGTCTACGTCGACCCGGCGCGCGCTGCCACCGTCCGGGCGCCGCTGCTGGCCCGACAACTGGACCGGGTCGCCGAGCGTGCCGCCGAGCGAGGGCTGCCGGCGCTCACCGTCCGCTGCGCGGTCTTCGCGCCGGAACGCGCCTGGGAGCGGGACCTGACCGAGGCCGGGTTCACCCTCGCCAAGCGGTACGTCCGGATGAGCCGCTCGCTGGCCGACCTGCCGGACGAGCCCGCGCCGCCGCCCGGCGTGACAGTGCGACAGGTACGCCCCGACGACGAGGCCGACCTGCGGGAGTTTCACCGGATCTACGACGCCGCCTTCGCCGACACCCCGGACCACGAATCGGTGTCGTACGACCGGTGGCGGGCTCGGATCGGCGACCTGACCGCCTGGGACGAGTGGTTCGTCGCCGAGGTGGACGGGGTGCCGGCCGGCGTGTTGCAGTCCTCGGACCAGGCGCTCGACCAGCAGCAGGGCTGGGTGAAGAGTTTGTCGGTGCGGTCCGCGTACCGCCGGAGGGGTATGGGTGCGGCGCTGCTGCGCCGCGCCTTCGCCCGCTACGCCGAGAAGGGCCGGCAGTCGGCGGGTCTCGGCGTCGACCTCAGCAACCCGACCGCGCCGCTGTCGCTGTACGAGTCGGTGGGCCTGCGGGAGATCCTGTGGACCGACATGTACGAGCGTTCCGTACCGGCCGCCGGTGTGTGATTGACGACCCCGGTCGGGCCCGACCGGCGATCCGGTCGACAGCGGTAGCAGACTGGGGGCGTGCGATACGCGCTGCTACGCCGACGCGGTGCCGGTGGGGCGGGACCGCAACTCGGTGACGTAGTCGTCCGGGGCGCCCGCCTTCTCGGCGGCGTTCGCGATCTCGGACAGGTACCACGACGTCGGCAGGCCGCCCTCGTACCCGTTGAAGACGTAGATCCATGCCGTCACGTCGCCGTCGAGCGTGGAGACCCGGACGTGCAGCTTGCGGTACGTGCCGGCGGTCACCCCCTCGAGCTCGTCGAGCTGGCCGGCGTCGTACGGGTGGATGTCGTAGAGCGCCACGAAGACCCGGTCACCGGGAGACTCGACCAGGGTGCTGACCGCACCCTCCCAGCCGATCACGTCCGCGCCGGCGAAGGTCAGCCGCCAGCCTTCCAGCCAGCCGGTGCCCACCATCGGGGAATGCGGACAGTAGGCGCGCATCCGGGCGGGGTCGAGATTTGAGCCGTAGGCGGCGTGATGACGCACGGCGATGACGATAGCCCGACGGACGGGTGGGGGAGAATACGACTGTGCGTGTCGAATGCGCCCAGGAGAAGAAAGTCACTGTGAGCATGGACGAAGGGCGAACGCTGTGAGCCGGATCGTGATCATCGGCGGGGGGCCGGCCGGGTACGAGGCGGCCCTGGTGGCCGCCCAACTGGATGCCGATGTCACGGTGGTGGAGGCGGACGGTGCCGGCGGGGCCTGCGTGCTCTCCGACTGCGTACCGTCGAAGACCTTCATCGCCAGCTCGGGGGTGGTCACGGGCTACCGGGACACCGAGGAGTTCGGGGTGCACTCGGACGGCCTGGAGGCGGTCACCGTCGACGCGCGGGCGGTGCACGAGCGGGTCAAGCGGTTGGCCCTGGCGCAGTCCGCGGACATCCACGCCAAGCTGCTGAAGGCGGGTGTCACCTTCGTGGCCGGCACCGCCCGGCTCGGTGAGGACTCCCTCGGGCACACCCACCGGGTCGTCGTCACTCCCGCCGACGGCGGCGGGGAATACTCCATCGACGCCTCGACCGTGCTGGTCGCGACCGGTTCGACACCCCGCCAGTTGCCCACCGCCGTACCGGACGGTGAGCGCATCCTGACCTGGCGCCAGGTGTACGACCTGCCCGAGCTGCCCGAGCACCTGATCGTGGTCGGCTCGGGTGTGACCGGCGCGGAGTTCGCCAGCGCGTACCTGGCGATGGGGGTCAGGGTCACCCTGGTCTCCAGCCGGGACCGGGTGATGCCGCACGAGGATGCCGACGCCGCGTCCGCCATCGAGCGGGTGTTCCGCAACCGGGGCATGGAGATCCTCAACAACTCCCGGGCCGACGCGGTCCGGCGTACCGCCGACGGCGTCGAGGTGGAGCTCTCCGACGGCCGGAAGGTGACCGGCTCCCACGCGTTGATCACCGTCGGCTCGATCCCGAACACCGCCGACCTGGGTCTGGTCGAGTACGGGGTGGAGCTGGGCCGGGGCGGCTACGTGACAGTCGACCGGGCGTCCCGGACCAACGTGCCCGGCATCTACGCCGCCGGTGACTGCACGGGGGTGCTGCTGCTGGCCAGTGTCGCCGCCATGCAGGGCCGGATCGCCATGTGGCACGCCCTCGGCGAGGCGGTTCGTCCGCTGCGTCTGCGTACCGTCGCGGCGAACGTCTTCACCGATCCGGAGCTGGCCACCGTGGGTGTCTCGCAGGACGAGGTGGACGCGGGCAAGGTGCCGGCCCGGCAGGTGATGCTGCCGCTGTCCGGCAACGCCCGGGCGAAGATGGACGACCTCGCGGACGGCTTCGTTAAGCTCTTCTGCCGGCCGGCCAGCGGTCAGGTGATCGGCGGTGTGGTGGTCGCCCCGAAGGCCAGCGAGCTGATCCTGCCGATCACCATGGCGGTGGAGAACAACCTGACGGTCAACGAGTTGGCCCAGACCATCACCATCTACCCGAGTCTGTCCGGCTCGATCACCGAGGCGGCCCGCCAGCTCATGCTCCACGAGCTGGAGTAATTGTTGTCGATCATGGACTTGTGGTGGGCGGTTCAAGCCGTTGCACCCCTTTTGCGGGGCACCACAGCTCCATGATCGACGCCGCTGGGCCGGTCGGCGGCCCGGGTCTGGATCAGGGCGACGGTTGCCAGCACCGCCACCTCGGTGAGGATGAGGAGGCGTTCGGCCAAGCCGATCAGCAGACGGTCACCGGGGTAGGCGGACCAGATCATCGCCACCGCCAGGGCCACGCTCAGCACGACGAGGGCGCGTAGCGTCCGGGCGGCGGGGGCCAGGTCGGGTCGACGGGCGAGCAGCCAACCAGCCGCAGGCAGGGCCAGGAAGGCGACCACCGAGGCGTACCGGTGCACGTACGCCGCGGTGGTCATGGCGGTGCCCGGCTCGTTCGTCGGCACCAGCGCGGCCAGCAGCAGCCCGGAAACCCACGCGCCAAGCAGCAGCTCGACCGCGCGACCGGGCTGCGGTGGGCCGGTGCGGCGCAGTCCGTACAGCAGTGCCACCGTGGCGAGCGCGAGCACCACCATGGCGACGTCGATGACCCCGCCCCGGTCGGAGACCGCGAAGTCGCTGATGGTCAGCGCCCACGGGCTGAGGTCGTCGTTGACTTCCAGGTGGCCGATCACAGTGAGCAGCGCCGCCACGGCGATCCCACCGAGGGCCAGCACGCCGGTGTTCCGGGTTCCAGGCATGCCTCAGCCTGTCGCCGGAGGCACCCGAGCCGAATCCGGGACGCCCACCGAATTCGGACCCCGGGAACACCCCTAGTCAGTCGGACGAGCTACGCCTCTGCTCGGTCACGCCACGTTCAGGTGGATGTTGCCGATGCGGGCGACGACGTCGAGGTGGCCCCCCAGTCCGGTGACATAAGCCCGAAGTGTCTCCAGGCTGGTGTGCTCACCGTTCTCGATCTGGCTGATCCTGGCCTGGGTCAACCCTGCGGCCTCGGCGAGTTGGACCTGCGTCATGCCCAACTGCTTACGGATCTCCGCTAGCTGTGCGCCACTCACCGATGCCAGCATCTGCTCACGCTGCTGGGCGCGTCGAGTCACCCGGTCCGGATGTTCCCAGGACGGATCGATCTCCCTGGCCTTCGCCTTGACGTCGCGCCAGTCAACTCCACCGGTCATTTCTCTGTTTCCTTCAGGCTGGAGAGGTGCTCCTGAAACCGGTCATCCGCCAACGGGACGGCCTTCTGGTACCAACTCTGCCACTGACCCGACTTGTCGCCAGCGACCAAGAAGACAGCTTCTCGAAGTGGATCGAAGGCGAAGATCATGCGGATCTCCGTGGCACCAGCGGATCCAGGTCGCAGCTCCTTCATGTGGTGGAAAAGACTGCCCTTGAGCCGGTCGACCAGAGGACGCCCGAGCGCCGGCCCGTGTTCGGCGAGGAGGTCAATGGCCTCGCTGACGAGGTCGGCGCTGGCGGGATCAGTCCTGCTGAGGTTGAGAAACTACTCCTCAACCTCGGGGTGAAGCTTGACGTCCCACATCCCGCCAATATAAGTGCAGCTTATACCCAGAACGCTGGGCGACACTCAGTCGATCGGGATGTTCGCGCCGGCGGCGGCGCGGGCGTGGCGGGCGCTGACCAGGGTCATCGCCCATCCGGCTGCGGCGAAGCCGACCGCCGCGGCGGTGGCGATGACGGCCAGGCGCCACGCCGACTCGGTGAGGGCGGTGCCGCCGAGATGCCCGACCAGCGCGCCGTAGGTGGCCCAACCCAGGGCGGCGACCGCCTCGTACAGCATGAACAGCCGGTACGGGTAGCGGCTGCGGCCGGCCGAGAAGCAGGCCGCCATGCGCCCACCGGGCACGAACCGGCAGAGCAGGATGACCATCGGTCCGGGTTGCCGGAGCCCCTGGGTGACCCGGCTGGCGACCCGCCGGGCCCGGCTCAGCTCGGCGTGCCGGGGTGGCCGCCGATCCGGCGCGCTCCGTCCGAGCAGGTAGCAGGCCAGGTCGCCGACAAAAACGCCGAGCGCGCCGACGGCGATGGTGACCGGCAGGCTGAGCCCGCCGTAGACGGTGAGCGCGCCACTGGTGATCATGACGATCTGAGTGGGGATCACCGGGACGAAGGCGTCCGCGATCAGCAGGGCGACCAGCACCAGGTACGCCCACGTCGGCGAAGCGACGTCAGTCAGTAGTTCGGGCACGCCTGCCACCTCGCCGGATGCGGCCAATTGGGTGTCTTGAGCCTGACGGCGTGTCCGGCGTCACCGTGGACAACCCCGGCCCGTCGTGACGGTCGACACGGCCAGGCCACCCGGGGTTCAACGAGGCGAACCGGTTCCGGGTGACGGGTTCGGTGGCTGTCCCACCCCTGCCGGAGCGGTCGGCGGATCGGCGATCGTCGGCGTACCGTTGTCCGCGCGGCCACGCCCGTCGGGTCCCCCGTTCCTGACGAATTCGGGCCGCCAGGGCCGCCGGCGGGTCCCGCGCCGGCGGCCCGCCCCCGTCCGCGTCCCGACCGCCGTAATCCAGGTGCGTCCTCGATCGTTCGACGGATAGCGTCGTCGTATGCGCAGTGCGGTAGTGGTGACCACGACGCCGGGTGTCCCCGGCGCGCCGCTCTGACGTAACCACCGTCGACCAGGCCCCGGGGCGATCCGCCCCCGAGGGCCGCGCGGCGTTCGGTGTCCAGGTCGCCTCCGGGTCGTACCCGATCCAGGAGCCCGACATGATCGACCACCGCAGGCTCGGCCGTGAGCTGGACCTCTTCGTCTCCGATCCGCTGGCCGGCGCCGGTCTGCCGATCTGGCTGCCCGCCGGCGCCGCCGCCCGGCACGCCGTCGAGGAGTACGTCCGAGAGTTGGAGCGTCGTTCCGGCCACCAGCACGTCTACTCGCCGCCGCTGGGCAAACGCGAACTCTTCGAACTCTCCGGCCATCTCGGCTACTTCGCCGACGACATGTTCCCGCCGATGCGGCTGAGCGCCGACGACGAGTTCGTGCTCCGGCCGGCGCTCTGCCCCCATCACGCGCTGGTGTTCCGGGCCCGTGGACGCTCCTACCGGGAGTTGCCGCTGCGGGTCGCGGAGCTGGGCGGGATGTACCGCTCGGAGCGTTCCGGGGTGCTCGGTGGGCTGTCCCGGGTACGCGCCATCTCCCTGAACGACGCGCACACCTTCTGCGCGCCGGAGCAGGTCGGTGCGGAGGTCGCCGCGATCCTCGGACTGATCCGGGAGGCGCACGCCGCGCTGGGCGTACGCCCGGCCGGGTTCCGGCTGTCGCTGCGCGGGCCGGGCGAGAAGTACGTCGGTGACGACGCGCAGTGGGCCCGTGCGGAGGACCTGCTCCGCGCCGCGCTGGCCGGGATGGAGTACGTCGAGGCGCCCGGTGAGGCAGCGTTCTACGGGCCGAAGATCGACATTCAGATCGTCGACGCGGCCGGTCGGGAGTCGACCATCTCCACCATCCAACTCGACTTCGACAAACCCGAGCGGTTCGACCTGTCGTACACCGATTCCGACGGCAGCCGGCGTCGACCGGTCATGGTGCACCGGAGTCTGGTCGGCAGCATGGAGCGGTTGTTCGCGTACCTGATCGAGGTACACGAGGGTGCCTTCCCGGCCTGGTATGCGCCCGTCCAACTGGTCCTGCTGCCGGTCGACGCCGGGCAGGTCGACGCGGCGGCGGACCTGGCCCGGCAGGCCGTCGACGTCGGCCTGCGGGTCGCTGTCGACGTCGCCGGGTCGCTGGGCGCCCGGATCCGGGACGCGGCCCGCCGCCGCGTCCCGTACCTCGGGGTGTTGGGCGCCCGGGAGGCAGCCGACGGACGCCTCGCGCTGCGCCTGCGTGGTGGCCGGGCCCTGGACCCGATGCCGGCCGCCGACGCGCTCGCCCTGATCGGCGGGCAGGTCGCCGCCCGCGCGACCGACCTGTTGCCGCGAGAGTGAGCTGCCCGCCGAATCAGGACCAGGACGCATGCTCTACACCGACGCCGGTTGGGCGGCGGGTTCCTCGTCGACCACCGCGCCGGTGAACTGGGAACGGTAGAGCCGGTGGTACGCGCCGTGGGCGGCGAGCAGCTGCTCGTGGGTGCCCTGCTCGACGATCCGGCCGTCCTCCATCATCAGGATCAGGTCGGCGTCGCGGATGGTGGAGAGCCGGTGCGCGATGACGAAGCTGGTCCGGTCGGAGCGCAGCGCGGCCATCGCCCGTTGGAGCAGCACCTCGGTGCGGGTGTCCACCGAGCTGGTGGCCTCGTCGAGGATGAGCAGCGACGGTTCGGCGAGGAACGCCCGGGCGATGGTGATGAGCTGCTTCTCGCCGGCGCTGACGTTGCTGCCCTCCTCGTCGATGACCGTGTCGTAGCCGTCGGGCAGGCTGCGCACGAACCGGTCCACGAAGGTGGCCCGCGCCGCCGCGACGATCTCCTCCTCGGTCGCGTCGGGCCGCCCGTAGGCGATGTTGTCGCGGATGGTGCCGCCGAAGAGCCAGGTGTCCTGGAGCACCATGCCGATCCGTCCGCGCAGGTCGTCGCGGCGCATCGTGGTGATGTCCAGCCCGTCGAGGGTGATCCGGCCGGCGTCCAGCTCGTAGAACCGCATGACCAGGTTGACCAGTGTGGTCTTCCCGGCGCCGGTCGGGCCGACGATCGCCACCGTGTGCCCCGGCTCGGCGACCAGCGACAGGTCGTCGATCAACGGCTTGTCCGGCTCGTAGGAGAACGAGACGTGATCGAACTCGACCCGGCCGTGCGGGTCGGTGACCCGGGCCGGCTCGACCGGGTCGGGGGTCTGCTCGTCGGCGTCGAGCACCGCGAAGACCCGCTCGGCGGACGCCACCCCGGACTGGAGCAGGTTGGCCATCGACGCGAGTTGGGTGAGCGGCTGGGTGAACTGGCGGGAGTACTGGATGAACGCCTGCACGTCACCGAGGCTCATCGTGCCGGAGGCGACCCGCAGGCCACCGACCACGGCGATCGCGACGTAGCTCAGGTTTCCGATGAACATCATCGACGGCATGATGATCCCGGAAATGAACTGCGCGCCGAAGCTGGCCCGGAACAACTCCTCGTTCTTCGCGTGGAACGCGGCCTCCACCTCGCGCTGCCGACCGAAGACCTTCACCAGCTCGTGGCCGGTGTACGCCTCCTCGATCTGACCGTTCAACTCGCCGGTGTGCGTCCACTGTGCGACGAACTGCTTCTGCGAGCGCTTCGCGATGCGTTGGGTTACCAGCACCGACAGGGGCACCGCGACCAGCGCCACCAGGGCCAGCAGCGGCGAGATCCAGAACATCACGCCGAGCACGCCGACCACTGTCAGCAGGGAGGTGAGGAGCTGACTGAGGGTCTGCTGGAGGCTGGTGGAGATGTTGTCGATATCGTTGGTGACGCGGCTGAGCAGCTCGCCCCGGGGTTGCCTGTCGAAGTAGGGCAACGGCAGCCGGTTGAGCTTCTCCTCCACCTCGGCGCGCAGCCGCAGCACGGTGCGCTGGACCACCCCGTTGAGCAGCCAACCCTGCCACCACGACAGCAGGCTCGCCGCCAGGTAGAGCCCGAGCGCCAACAGCAGCACCCGGCTCAGGGCGTCGAAGTCGATGCCCATCCCGGGCACCACGTCCATCCGGGCCAGCATGTCGGCGAAGCTCTCGTTGCCGCTGGCCCGGGCTGCGGCGATCGCCTGCTCGGCGGTGGTGCCCGCCTCCAGTCGCCGACCGATCACGCCGCTGAAGATGATGTCGGTGGCGTGGCCGAGGATCTTCGGCCCGGCCACGCTGAACCCGACACTCACCACGGCGAGAGTGATGATCGCCGCCAGGTGCAGCCGGTGCGGGCGCAGCCGGCCGAGCAACCGCCGGGCCGACGGCCCGAAGTTCATCGACTTCTCGGCGGGCATTCCGGCGCTCATCCACCCCGGGCCACCACCCGGGCGACCTGGCGGCAGCCGCTTCGGCGTCGGCGCGTCGCCGCCGGGTTGCTGCGCGGCGTCGCCCGGTGTCCGCCCGTCGCCGGCCGGCTTCTGACTGGGTACGGCCGCGGTGCGCGGCTCGTCGTGCTCGCTCATGCCGCCACCTCCGCCGTCTGCTGCGAGGCGACGATCTCGGCGTACGTCGGGCAGGTCTCCAACAACTCCGCGTGTCGTCCCACTCCGACGACCCCTCCGTTCTCGAGCACGATGATCTGGTCGGCGTCGACGATCGTGGAGACCCGTTGGGCCACGATCACTACAGCGGACTGCGCGGTGATCGGCCGCAACGCCGCCCTCAGCCGTGCGTCGGTGCCGAGGTCGAGCGCAGAGAACGAGTCGTCGAACAGGTAGATCTCCGGTTGCCGGACCAGGGCGCGGGCGATGGCGAGGCGTTGCCGCTGCCCGCCGGAGACGGTGGTGCCGCCCTGCGCGATCGGGGCGTCCAGCCCGCCGGGCATCTGCGCCACGAAGTCCCGTGCCTGGGCCATCTCCAGTGCCGCCCACAGGTCCTCGTCGGTGGCGTCCGGGTTGCCGTAGCGCAGGTTGCTCGCGATCGTCCCGGTGAACAGGTACGGCCGCTGCGGCACCAGGCCGATGCGTCGCCACAGTTCGTCGGGTGCCAGCTCCCGCACGTCCACACCGTCGACGAGCACCGCGCCCGCGGTGACGTCGACCAGGCGGGGGATCAGTGACAGCAGTGTCGTCTTGCCGGCGCCGGTGCTGCCGATGATCGCCGTGGTGGTGCCCGGGGTGGCCCGGAAGGAGATGTCGCGCAGCACTGGCTCGACCGCTCCCGGGTACTGGAAGCGCACCCCGCGCAGCTCCAGCTCCGCCCGGGTGGGCGGGTCGGTGACCGGCGCGGCGGCGGGTACCACCGAGGAGTCGGTGTCCAGCACCTCGACGATGCGTTCGGCGCAGACCGCCGCCCGGGGCACCATCATCAGCATGAAGGTGGCCATCATGACCGCCATCAGGATCTGCATCAGGTACGCCAGGAAGGCCGTCAGCGCGCCGATCTCGATCGCGTTGGCGTCCACCCGCTGCGCGCCGAACCAGAGCACCGCCACGCTGGAGACGTTCAGCACCAGCATGACCACCGGGAAGATCAGCGCCAGCAACCGGCCGGTACGCAGCGCGGTGGCGGTCAGGTCGGCGTTGGCGACGGCGAAGCGGTCCGTCTCGTACGGCTCGCGGACGAAGGCACGGACCACCCGGATGCCGGTGATCTGCTCACGCAGCACCCGGTTGACAGTGTCGATGCGGGTCTGCATCAGCCGGAAGCCCGGCACCATCCGGCGGATGATCGCGCCGAGTGCGATGGCCAGCACGGGCACGCTGACCAGCATCAACCAGGACAGGCCGATGTCCTCGCGCAGCGCCATGAAGACGCCACCGACGCTCATGATGGGTGCGGCGACCAGCATCGTGCAGCTCATCAGCACGAGCATCTGCACCTGCTGGACGTCGTTGGTGTTGCGGGTGATCAGCGACGGCGCGCCGAACCGGGCCACCTCACGGGCGGAGAACCGGTTGACGTGCCCGAACAGCTCGGCGCGGACGTCCCGGCCGAAGCCCATCGCCACGCGTGCGCCGAGATAGACGGCGGCGATCGAACAGACGATCTGGACCAGGCTGACCAGCAACATCCAGCCGCCGGTGCGGACGATGTAGTCGGTGTCGCCCAGGGCGACGCCCTGGTCGATGATGTCCGCGTTGAGGCTTGGCAGGTAGAGCGAGGCCATGGTGCCCACGAACTGGAGCAGCACCACCGCCAGCAGTGGTCGTTGGTAGGTGCGCAGTTGGTTGCGCAGCAGTCGGATCAGCACGCCGGATCCTTCGGTTCGGTGAGGCGTCCGGTCATCCGCGGGTCGTCCCCGCTGCCGATGACCTCCAGCAGGAACTCGCGGATCACAGTGGCCTTCTCCGGGTCGGCGTCGACCGAGGTGAGCGGGCGTCCGGAGTGCATCAACGCGCTGAGCGCAGCGGCCCGCTCCCGGCCTGCGGGCGTGAGGGCGAGTCGGATGCTGCGTCGGTCGCTGTCGTCGCGCTGCCGCTCGACCAGACCGTCGCGCTCGAGTGTGTCCACGATGCCGGTGAGGGTCGCCGGACGGACGAAGCCCTTCTCGGCGACCTGCCGGTGGGGCAGTTCGCCGTGTCGGGCGAGCGTCATCAGGGTGATCATGCCGGCCTGGGTGAGGCCGTGCTCCTCGGCGAGGTAGCGGTTCCACCGCTGCCCGACCAGGTGCCCGGCCACCACCAGCAGTCGTCCGAGAGGCACGTCCTGGAGGGTCACGAGTTCCACGACAGTAGGTTAGCTCCCTGATAGTCAGGGGCCAAACGAAATAGCGACCGCCGCCGCGACGAAGACCAGTTGCAGCGCGGTGCGCTGCGCGAGCGGGGTGACCGGGCGCCCGGCGAGGGTCAGCCTTCGGCGTGCGGCCGAGACGTTGGCCGGGAACATCGCGAGCATCAGCAGGGCGAGTCCGGCCGCCGCGATCCGGGCGGTCGCCGGCACCAGCAGGCCAATCGCGCCGATCAGTTCCAGCACTCCGGTGGCGGTGACCAGCAGGTCCGGTCGGGGCAGTCGGGGCGGGACCATCGCGATCAGGTCGGCGCGGCGCCGGCCGACGAAGTGCGCGACGGTGGTCAGCGTGAACATCAGGGCCAGCCCGACGCGCAGAGCCGGGTGCCATCCGTCCAGCGCGGAGATGCCGGCCAGGCCGGCGAGGCGGGCCAGGGCGCTGCCGACGAGCAGGGCGATCAGGGGTGCCATCGAAATCCTCCTCGGAAAACTTGTCAGTGACAAGACTGCGAGTCGAGGTGGCATCTTGTCAATGACAAGATACGATCCTGGCGTGACCGAATCGCGTGCGTACCATCACGGGGATCTTCGCCGCGCACTGCTCGCCGCCGCGCTGGAGGCCATCGAGGAGGTCGGGCCCACCGCGTTGAGCCTGCGCGACCTCGCTCGTCGTGCCGGCGTCTCGCACGCCGCGCCCGCGCACCACTTCGGAGACAAGGCGGGCCTGCTCACCGCGCTCGCCGCTCAGGGCTTCGACCTGTTGGCTCAGGCGTTGGTTCAGGCCGGCGACGACCTGCTCGAGGCCGGCGTCGCGTACGTGGACTTCGCCGTCCGGCACCGCGCGTACTTCGAGGTGATGTTCCGGCCCGAGCTGCACCGGGCGGACGACGCCGAGCTGACCGCCGCCCGAGAGCGCGCGGGTGCCGCACTCCGCTCGGGGGTGGCCGCCCTACCCCGCGGTGGCGCGCCCGCCGACACCGACCGGGACGCGCTCTCCGCCTGGTCGATCGCCCATGGCTTCGCCACCCTCTGGCTGGCCGGAGCGCTGCCCGACCGGGTCGGCAACAACCCCCGTCAGGCGGCCCGAGAAGTCCTGAGCCGCCTGACAACCTAAGGGCGAACCACACCCCTTCCCCTGTTGACCATGAAGTTATTGCCACGACACGCCGATGCGAGAGGCAATAACTTCATGATCAACGGGGGTGGGTGGTGGGGGCTACCAGCTTGTGGGGAGGGGCATTCCTTCGGTGAAGCCGGCGGCGCTTTGGACGCCTACCAGGGCGCGGTCGTGGAACTGGGTCAGATCCCGTGCGCCGGCGTAGGTGAAGGCGCTGCGCACCCCGGCGATGATCTCGTCGATCAGGTCCTCCACACCGGGGCGGGCCGGGTCCAGGTACATCCGGGCCGAGGAGATGCCCTCCTCGAACACCGCCTTGCGGGCCCGGTCGTACGGGCTGTCGTCGGCGGTACGGGCGCTGACCGCCCGAGCCGACGCCATCCCGAAGCTCTCCTTGTACCGCCGGCCGTCCGCGTCGGTGTAGAGGTCACCGGGGGACTCGTAGGTGCCGGCGAACCAGGAGCCGATCATCACGTTGGACGCTCCGGCGGCGAGCGCGAGCGCCACGTCCCGTGGGTGCCGCACCCCGCCGTCGGCCCAGACATGCCGGCCCAGTTCGCGGGCGGCCGCCGCGCAGTCGAGGACGGCGGAGAACTGCGGTCGGCCCACGCCGGTCATCATCCGGGTGGTGCACATCGCGCCCGGTCCGACGCCGACCTTGATGATGTCGGCCCCGGCCTCGACCAGGTCGCGTACCCCCTCGGCGGTGACCACGTTGCCGGCCGCCACCGGCACTCCCGGGTCCAGCTTGCGGACCGCCTGGAGGGCGGAGATCATCCGCGCCTGGTGGCCGTGCGCGGTGTCCACGACCAGGGTGTCCACCCCCGCCTCCAGCAGTGCCCTGGCCTTGCCGGTCACGTCACCGTTGATCCCGACCGCCGCCGCGATGCGCAGTCGGCCCCGGTCGTCCACCGCCGGTGTGTAGAGGGTTGCCCGCAGCGCGCCCTGGCGGGTCAGCACCCCGACCAGTCGACCGTCGGCGTCCACCACGGGGGCGAGCCGGCGACGCCCCGCCGAGAGCCTCTCGAACCCGGTACGCGGGTCCGCGTCCGCCGGGACGGTGTGCAGCTCGGTCGACATCACGTGACGCAGCTGGGCGAACCGGTCCACGCCAGTGGTGTCCGCCTCGGTGACCACGCCCATCGGCCGGCCGTCGTCGTCGACCACGATCACCGCACCGTGCGAGCGCTTGGGCAGCAGGTGGATGGCATCGCCGACGGTCTCGGTCGGCCCCAGGGTGATCGGCGTGTCGTAAACCAGGTGCCGCTGCTTGACCCAGGCGACGACGTTCGCCACCACCTCGATCGGGATGTCCTGCGGGATCACCGTGATCGCGCCCCGGCGGGCCACCGTCTCCGCCATCCGCCGGCCGGCGACAGCTGTCATGTTCGACACCACCAGCGGGATGGTGGTGCCGGTGCCGTCGCTGGTGGAGAGGTCGACGTCGAGCCGGGAACCCAGGTCGGAGCGGGCCGGCGCCATGAAGACGTCGGTATAGGTCAGGTCGTGCGCGGGAACCGCGCCGTGTAGGAACCGCACCCGGCCATCATTCCCGCCCCCGGCCGCCATCGCCCACGTCGGTGCCGCAAACCACCCTCGCCCTACGGCGCTGCGTCCGACAAAGCGGACGGGAAGGCCCTCCGACCGTCAGGCGATGGTGCAGATCGGGGCGCCGGCGGTGATCACGGCACCGACCTCGGCGGCGAGCCCGCTGACAGTGCCCGCCTTGTGGGCGTGCAACGGCTGTTCCATCTTCATCGCCTCCAGCACCACCACCAGGTCGCCCTCGGCCACCGTGTCGCCGTCGGCGACCGCGATCTTGACGATGGTGCCCTGCATCGGCGAGGTGAGCGCGTCTCCACCGACCGGGGCGCCGGCCTTCGCACCGCCACCGCGCCGAGTCGGCTTACGGGAGGCGGGTGCCGCGGTGGTCGTACTCCCGCCGAAGCCGGCGGGGAGGCTGACCTCGAGGCGCTTGCCGCCGACCTCGACCACGACGGTGTCGCGCTCGGCCTGCGCTTCGGCGGCGCCGGCGGCGGCGGTGAAGGGCGGCACCGTGTTGTGGAACTCGGTCTCGATCCACCGGGTGTGCACGCTGAACGGCTCGGCGGTGAACGCCTCGTCGCGCACCACCAGCCGGTGGAACGGCAGAGCGGTGGCCATGCCGTCGAGGACCATCTCGTCCAGCGCGCGACGGGCGCGTTCCAGGGCCTCGGTCCGCGTCTCACCGGTGATGATCACTTTGGCGAGCAGCGAGTCGAAGTTGCCGCCGATCACGTCGCCGGCCGAGATGCCGGTGTCGACCCGCACGCCCGGGCCGGTGGGCAGCCGCAGTGCGGTGACAGTGCCCGGGGCGGGCAGGAAGTTGCGGCCCGGGTCCTCGCCGTTGATCCGGAACTCGATGGAGTGCCCGCGCGGCGTCGGGTCCTCGGTGATGCGCAGCTTCTCGCCGTCGGCGATCCGGAACTGCTCGCGGACCAGGTCGATGCCGGCGGTCTCCTCGGTGACCGGGTGCTCGACCTGGAGTCGGGTGTTCACCTCCAGGAAGGAGATCGTGCCGTCCACGCCGACCAGGTATTCCACGGTGCCGGCGCCGTGGTAGCCGGCCTCGCGGCAGATCGCCTTGGCGCTGTCGTGGATCTGCGCCCGCTGGGCGTCGGTGAGGAACGGCGCGGGGGCCTCCTCGACGAGCTTCTGGTGCCGACGTTGCAACGAGCAGTCCCGGGTGCCGACCACGATCACGTTGCCGTGCTGGTCGGCGAGGACCTGGGCCTCGACGTGCCGGGGCTGGTCCAGGTAGCGCTCGACGAAGCACTCGCCCCGGCCGAACGCCGCGACCGCCTCCCGGGTGGCCGACTCGAAGAGCTGGGGAATCTCCTCCATGGTGCGGGCGACCTTGAGGCCGCGACCGCCGCCACCGAAGGCCGCTTTGATGGCCACCGGCAGGCCGTAATCGACGGCGAAGGCCATCACCTCGTCCGGGCTGGCCACCGGGTCCGGGGTGCCAGGGACGAGCGGTGCGCCAGCCCGCTGGGCGATGTGCCGGGCGGTGACCTTGTCGCCAAGGTCGCGGATTGCCTGCGGGGTGGGGCCGATCCAGGTCAGCCCGGCGTCGATGACCGCCTGGGCGAAGTCGGCGTTCTCGGAAAGAAAGCCATAACCCGGGTGTACGGCGTCGGCGCCGGCCCGGGCGGCGACGTCGAGCAGCTTGTCGATGCGCAGGTACGTCTCGGTCGCGCTGTCGCCGCCGAGCGCGTACGCCTCGTCCGCGAGGGTGGCGTGCAGGGCGTCGCGGTCGGAATCCGCGTAGACGGCGACGCTGTCGAGGCCGGCGTCGCGGCACGCACGGATCACCCGGACGGCGATCTCGCCGCGATTGGCGATGAGTACCTTGCGCACCTTCGTGGCTCCTCCCGGGCAGGTTACTGACGGGGAGTGTATCGGCCACCCTGGCGGCCCTAACGATCGCTCAGTGTGGGATGCGGCACTGCGCCACCCCCACTTAGTCAAACTTGGCTATTACGCTTGTGGGGTGTCTGCGACTCGAATGATGATCCTCGGTCTGGTGCGGTGGATGCAGCCCGTGCACGGCTACGACGTACGCCGTGAGCTGCTGAGCTGGAGCGCCGACAAGTGGGCCAACGTGCAGCCCGGATCGATCTACCACGCGCTGCGCAAACTCACCGAGGAAGGGCTGCTCAACGCCGTCGCGACCGAGCAGGTCGGCGCTCGTCCGGCGCGGACCACCTACGAGGTGACCGCCAAGGGGGAGGACGAGTTCGAGACGTTGCTGCGCAACCTCTGGTGGAACCTCAGCGAGCCGCCCGACCCGTTTACGGCGGCGTTCTCCTTCCTGCCGGCGATGCCCCGTTCGGAGGCGGCGGCGGCCCTGCGGAACCGCGCCAACCTGCTCCGCGCCAACGTCGCCTCGATGCGTGCCTCGCTCGAGTCGGACTGGGTGCGCAACGCCAAGCCGGTGCATGTCAGTTGGATGGTCGAGCTGTGGTCCGCCCGGGCAGAGGCGGAGGTCGGGTGGTGCGAGCGAATCGCGGAACGTGTCGAGTCAGGTGTGTCGTACCTGCCTGCTGAGCTGGAGAACGCGGATGGTTGGCCGGGGTGGCGGGACGGTGAGGAGCGGCCCGCACCCAACGCGGAATAATCAACGTTGACTAAAAAAGTTATATCGCGTTACCCTGCTGAGGCACAGCGGGGGAGTGCGCCGTCCGGCGTCGTCCCAATCGGCGGTCGGCTCGACCGGCCCGAACGACCAGGAGCAGAGATGATCGAGACCAGGGGGCTGCGGAAGTCGTTCCGCTCCCGCGCGGGTCGAGAGACGAAGACCGTGGACGCCGTGCGGGGCGTCAACCTCGAGGTTGCCGAGGGCGAGATCTTCGGCTTCCTCGGCCCGAATGGCGCCGGCAAGACCACCACGCTGCGGATGCTCGCCACGCTGATCGAGCCGGACGGCGGCGAAGCCACCATCGCCGGCGCCGACCTCCGCAAGGACCCGGCCGAGGTGCGCCGCCGCATCGGCTACGTCCCACAGGGCGGCAGCACCTGGGACGAGTCCACCGCACGCGAGGAACTGGTGCTGCACGCCCGCATGTACGGCATCAGCAAGGCCGACGCGCAGCGCCGCGCCGTCCGCGCGCTGGACGCCTTCCAACTCACCGAGTACGCCGACCGCAAGTGCAAGACCTACTCCGGCGGTCAACGCCGACGGGTCGAGATCGCGCTCGGCATCATCCACGAGCCGAAGATCGTCTTCCTGGACGAGCCGACCACCGGCCTCGACCCGCAGAGCCGCGCCCACATGTGGGACGAGATCCGCCGACTGCGCAGCGACGGCATGACCGTCTTCATCACCACGCACTACCTGGACGAAGCAGACGCGCTCTGCGACCGGATCGCGATCATGGACAACGGCGAGGTCGTGGCCGAGGGCACCCCCGCCGAGCTCAAGCGGGAGATCTCCGGCGACGTGGTGCTGGTCGGCCTCGACCTGACCGCCACCGAGCGGGCCGCCAAGGCCCTCGACGGCGAGCCGTTCGTCAACAAGCTGGAGACCGTCGACGAGGGCGGCCTGCGCCTCTACGTCGACGAGGGCGCCACCGCCATCCCGCAGGTGCTGCGCCGACTCGACCACGCGGGCCTGGAGCTGCGCTCGATCGAGCTGCACCGGCCCAGCCTGGACGACGTCTTCCTCACCAAGACCGGCCGCTCGCTGCGCGAGTCCTGACCACTCGGAGACCACTCATGAAATTCGCCCGTGACACGTGGCTGATCTTCCAGCGGCAGACCCAGCTGCTGCTGCGCAACCCGGTCTGGGTCTTCGTCGGCGTGTTCCAGCCGGTGATGTACCTGCTGCTCTTCGCCCCGCTGCTCAAGCCAGCCCTGAACGCACCCACCCAGGCAGCCGCCTACAAGATCTTCGTCCCCGGTCTGCTGGTGCTGCTGGCCATCTTCGGTGGCCTCTTCCAGGGGTTCGGCCTCATCGCCGAACTGCGAGCCGGGGTCATCGAACGCTCCCGGGTCACCCCGATCAGCCGGCTCGCCCTGCTGCTCGGCCGCTCACTGCGCGACGTGGTGTCGCTCCTCGTGCAGGCCGTCATCATCACCCTGCTGGCGCTCCTGTTCGACCTGCGGGTGTTCCTCGGTGACCTCCTGCTGGCGTACCTGATGCTGGCCCTCATCGCCCTCATGACCTCGGCCGTCTCCTACGGCGTGGCACTCAAGGTCAAGAGCGAGGACGCGCTGGCCCCGCTGATGAACACCGTGGCGCAGCCCGTACTGCTGCTGTCCGGCATCCTGCTGCCGCTGACGTTCGCCCCCGGCTGGTTGCAGGGCATCGCCGACTGGAACCCGTTCTCCTGGGCGGTCGACGGCACCCGCGCGCTGTTCGCCGGCGACCTGGGCAGCGACAAGGTCTGGCAGGGCCTGAGCATCACCGCGGTGCTCGCCGTGCTGGGCGTCGTCTGGGCCGCACGACAGTTCGCCCGCAGCGTCCGCTGACGTCTGGCCGTGGCCGTGGCGCTGGCCCTGGTCTTGGCCGTGGCCGTGGCCATGGCGCTGGCCCTGGTCTTGGCCGTGGCCGTGGCCGTGGCGCTGGCCCTGGCTTGATCGACTCGGTTTTCTGGAAGTCGGGGTGTCCTGCCGCGTGGGATGCCGCGACTTCCAGAAACCCGAGTGGATCAGCCGCTCAGCGCACCCGGGCGAGGGTCAGGCCGTCCGCGATCGGCAACATCACCGGGTCCACCCGCACGTCGGCGAGCACCTCGTCGTTGAACGCGGCGATCGCCCGGTCGCTGACGTCCCTCGGCGCGATGACCCTGCCGCCGCGCAGCACGTTGTCGACCGCGATCACCCCACCCGGACGCATCCGGGGCACCAACTCCGCCCAGTAGATCGGGTAGCCCGTCTTGTCCGCGTCGATGAACGCGAAATCGAGATAGCGCTCCTGCGGCAGCTCCCGGAGCCGGTCCCCGGCCGGGCCGATCCGCAGGTCAATCCGGTCCTGCACGCCGGCCCGATCCCAGTAGCGCCGGGCGATGCCGGTGAACTCCTCGGAGATGTCGAAGCAGGTCAACCGCCCACCCTCGGGCAGACCTCGGGCGATCGCCAGCGACGAGAGCCCGGTGAACGTGCCGACCTCGACGGCCTGCCGCGCGTCGAGAAGGCGGGTGAGGAAGGTCAGGAAGGCCGCCTGCTCCGGCGCCACCTGCATCGTGGCGTGCTCCGGCAACACCGACCGGGTCTCCTCGGCCAGGTCCCGGATGATCTCGTCCGGCGGGGAGCCGTGCGCGACAAGATAGGCGTGCAGCTCGTCGGTGAGCGGGATCGACTTGGTGGTCATGACCGGACGTTACCGAGTGGCTCGACGGTTTGGCCGCCCGGCGCGACCTTCGTCCAGAGGTCGGTGATCCGCAGGTCAAGCTCGGCGAGAAGGCGGCGCAGCAGCGGCATCGACAACCCGACCACCGTGCCAGGGTCACCCTCGATCCGCTCCACGAACGGCCCGCCCAGCCCGTCGATCGTGAACGCGCCCGCCACGGCCAGCGGCTCGCCACTGGCCACGTACGTGGCGACCTCGTCGTCACTGATGTCCGCGAAGTGGACAGTCGTCGAGGCCACCGCCTCCGCGCGCCGCCCGGCGATGACGTCGATCAGGCAGTGCCCACTGTGCAGAACCCCACTACGCCCCCGCATCCGCTGCCAACGCCGGGTCGCGTCCGCCGGGTCAGCCGGCTTGCCGAGGATCTCCCCGTCGAAGGCCAACACCGAGTCGCAACCGACCACCAGCGTCCGCTGATCATCGGCCGGGCTCAACCGGGTCAGCACCGCCTGGGCCTTGAGCCGGGCCAACTCCAGGCACAACTCCTCGGCCCGGTCGGCCATCACCAGAGATTCGTCCACCCCGCTGACCAGCACATCCGGCTCAATGCCGGCGGCCTGCAGGAGCTTACGACGGGCAGGGCTCGCCGATGCGAGCACAAGGCGGAGCGGCAGAGAGTCAGACACGAACCCGACGTTACCGGCAACCCAGTCGCGGCGTCCGGCACGCTCGATCCAGCCCATGCATAATCCACTTCCCCCTTGATCCACTCCACATCGCCGATAACGGCCCATCCAGCCCCGACGGATACCGCCACATCGGGGACATGGAGTCGATCAGCCCGGCCCATCCCTCGGCGACGCTCGCCCTGCCCGGAAAACGCGGTATCCGACGCCGCCAGACACCCCGGTTTCGCGAAACCCGAGACGATCAGGGCTACCTCGCGCCTGTCAGCGGCTGATCCTGGGCGGCGGATCATCACCACGGCGACGACGCCGTGCCACCACCGCCCATCCGACCCCGGCAGCCAGAATCACACCCAGGGTGGCCAGGCCACGTGCCGTAGCGCCGCTGTCGCCATCACCCTGCTGGCCGCCCGCCGCCGTCGAAGGGGCAGCGCCGGCTGGAGCGCTCACCGATTCAAAACCCAGCGGCGGTACGTCTGCCGTCAGCGCTGCCACGAGATCAATCACGCCATAGCCGTACTCGTCGTCACGCCCAGGCGGGCCCTTGTCGATGGCGGTGGCCGTGAGCCGGTGCGCGACCTCGCGCGCGGGCAGGTAGGGGTACTTGGACCGGATCAAAGCCGCCGCCCCCGCCACAATCGCCGTCGCGTCAGAGGTTCCGGTGCCCTTGCGGTACTTGCCGTCGAGACTCGTGCTGTAGATGTCGACCGCGGGTGCGACCACGTCAATTTCCGGTCCGGTGACGGAGATGGCTGCACGATTGCCGTCTCGGTCGATTCCGCCGACAGCGATAACGCCCGGATAGGCTGCAGGAAATCCGACGAACGTCTCACGTGGTTTGTTTCCTACTCCTGCAACTATCAATATGTTGGCCTGTGTTGCCGCCTCTATTGCGCGCTGTAGCCGAATGTTCGGCCCTGCGACCGAAGATATGCTGACGATGGCAGCCCTTTGGGTAATGGCATACTCAATCCCGGCCGCGAGGTTGTCGCTATCGCCATCCTCGTCTGTTCGACTAGTTCGAATTGGCAGGATGCTTGCCTCAGGGGCTATGCCAAGGGCGCCGACGTTACCTCGCTGGCCGTGGGCGGCAATTATTCCGGCCATCCCGGTGCCATGACTACTCTGGTCGTGCTGGCCGTTGCCCTTGCCGTCGGCGATGATGTCGGTGCCGCCTAGGAGATTTTCACTTAAGTCAGGGTGGGGTGCCACGCCGGTGTCGGGCACGGCCACAATTACGCCTTTGCCCTTATTTATCCTCTGGGCCTGGCTGGTATTGAGGTAACTTAGGTGCCACTGGTCCTGACGTACCTGTTTAGTACCCTCCGGAGCCGGTGGGTTGGGCACTGCTGCCGGTAGTGGCAGCAGTGCGGCCGTGAGATTGAGGCAAGCCAGTACCGTTTTGCGGGTCCCTCGACTCAACGGTCAAGACCAATGGCCGGTCCTGGATCGATAGGGCCATCGTCTTTTGGCGGTCGAACAACAGGGGCGACGCCTTTACCTGTCTCCCATGGATGGTCGGGGTCCCAGCTACGTGCTTCCTCGTCCCGCTTCGCCCGGGCGCCAGATCCGATGGGGGCATTGCCCGCTGGACTCGTGCCGGTACCGCCCCCGGATCCCAGGCCGAACGGCGGCATTCCGTGGAGGGTGTTTGCGCCCCGGGCTCCCCCAGGGCGAGAGCCTGCACCGCCAGTGGGTCCCGTTCCGGCGCCGCCGCCGCCGATTAAACCGCCCACTGGATTGATGCGGCGAGGTTGGTTAGCACTCGGCCCAGGTTGGCCGAGTCCCATCCCAGGTGTGCCGCCGATGAGTCCCCCGGGCGGCATTGCACGCGGTGGGGCAGGAGGTAATCCCTTAGCGCTTGATTGGTTGCCTGGAGGGTAGGCGGTGTGGGGCTGCGATCGGGGTGTCGCCGAGAGATTGTCACGCCCAGGGATGGCAGGTGGTAACGATGGCGCGCCGGCGAAACTGGACGTTGCATTTATTGTTGGCGGGGGAACGCTAATTGGCGGAACTGGGCTCGCGGGGCTAGGTGCAATTATTCCGCTCACCCCGCCGAGAACTGGTCCGACGTTGTGGCTCGTTGATGTCCCTGTCAGTCCTGTGGGGGAGCTTGGTCGAGTTGCTACGGATGATGGAAGGGGAACTGGCACGACCGGAGGAATGATAGGTGCCCCGCCGTAGACATCCGAGTCGCTTTGGTCGATGCCAGGATTGACCTTCGGCGCTGCTGGTGGTTTTTGGAGTGTTGCTTGGGCTTGTTGGAGTTCACCGCTGAGGCCGAACATCATGCTTCTGGCCTGCACGTTCAGCTGTTCCAGTTCCCCGTCCGCGACCGGCGGCGTCGTCACCCGGTTGCCCATCACCGCTTTCGGGTCGGCGGCCATCGAGTCGTACGCCTGCTTTTGTTGGAGCTTGGTCGCGTACACCTCGTGGATTTTGCGAAGCGCGGCGCGCGTGGTGCTGATGGCCTGGGTGGCGGCGGACAGCGCGGTGTAGTTCGCGGCGGCGGCGTCGTGGGTGCGCTGGACCTTGTCGATGAGCTCGTCGAGTTCGGCGAGGTACGTGTTGGAGGCGGCGCTGGTTTCTGGTGGCCAGGCGGCGGCGAGCCCGCGCCGGTATTCGTGGAGGCGGCCGAGGTGGGTTTGTGCGAGGTCGCAGACCTTGCGCCAGCCGGCGACCTGTTTCCAGTGGTTGGCGGTGTCGTGGTCATGTAGGCAGGCCCACATGCTGTTGACGTCCATCAGCTGCCAGTCGGTGAGGCCGGAGGTGCGGCCGGTGCCTCGTTCGATCACGGTAGGACCACCGGCCCTTCGGTGTCGGGCCTGGTCGGGTCGGCCAGCATCGGCGTCGGCCCGCCGGGTAGCAGGGCGCTCGGGTCAGCGAGGGCACGTCGGACGTCGACCACCCGGGCGGCGGTGAAGGCGTCGCTGTCGGCGTAGTGGGTGGCGACTCGATCGGCGGCGGCGGCGAGGTGGCCGGTGGCGCCCCGGACGGCGTACACCATGTCGGCGGTGGCCTGCTGCGTCTCGTGGTGCGCGTGCAGGAACGTGACCAGCTCGACGAAGGCGTCGCACGGGTTGGGCAGTTTCGCGGACATGTCCTCGGCGATGTACGGCAGGTGGGGCGCGTAGTTGCTCTCGACTTCCGCGGCGAGCCGGTCGGCGAAGTCGCGGAGCTGGCTGATGTCGGCCTCGATGCCGCCGTATCCGCGCAACCAGGGCGCTGGCCGGCCCTCCTCAGGGATCACGGATCCTCCCTACGTGTGACGGCACCGCTTCCCTGAGTGAGGGTAACGGCTCCGCGTGCCCCTGGCAGCCCCCGCCGGGGTAGGTCGGGTCAGCGGGGCAGGCCGGCGGCGCGCCACCCGCCAGGGCCGGGGGGACGTCCGCTGCGCGCCCAGGCGGACGCGGTCTTCGGGGCGGGGGTAACGGCCGGGCGGGAGCGGACGACGATCGCCCCGACGAGAGCGGCCAACTCCTCGGCGGTGGGGACACCGCGGACGACCCGGATCAGCGGCTCTTCGGCAGACATGCCGCCAGGGTACGCGGCGCGAAGTTGCGGGAAGCGGACAGTGGCGTGCCGGCGGTGTGAGCGTCGGCGGGTCCGGGTACCGTCTCAGCGATGTCGAACGCGCTTCCCCAACTTGTCGCTGACCGATACCGGCTCCTGTCGCCGCTCGGCCAGGGTGGCATGGGCCGGGTGTGGAAGGCGCGCGACGAGGTGCTGCACCGGGACGTCGCCATCAAGGAGTTGGTGCCGCCGCCCGGTCTCACCGACGAGGAACGCCGCGAGATGCGGGAACGCTCGTTGCGGGAGGCCCGGGCCATCGCCCGGCTCAACCACGCCAATGTTGTCCGCATCTTCGACGTGCTGCGCACCGACGGCGATCCGTGGATCGTCATGGAGTACGTGGCGTCGAAGTCGTTGCAGGACACGCTCGCCGAGGACGGCCCGGTGTCGGTGGCCCGCACGGTGGAGATCGGGCTCGGTGTGCTGGGCGCGCTCAGCGCCGCGCACAAGGCCGGCGTGATGCACCGCGACGTCAAGCCGGGCAACGTGTTGCTCGGCGAGGACGGCCGGGTGGTGTTGACCGATTTCGGCCTCGCCACGATTCCGGGCGACCCGAACGTGACCCGCACCGGCATGGTGCTCGGTTCACCCGCGTACATCTCCCCGGAGCGCGCCCGCGACGGCACCGCCGGGCCGGAAGCCGACCTGTGGTCGCTGGGCGCGACGCTCTACGCGGCGGTCGAGGGCAAGTCGCCGTACGCTCGGCCGTCGGCGATCGGCACCCTGGCCGCGTTGGCCACCGAGCCGATCCCGCCGCCGAAGAACGCCGGCCCGCTCAAGGCCGTGCTCAACGGGCTGCTGCGCAAGGACCCGAACGAGCGGATCACCGCCGAGGTGGCGGAGCGCCTGCTGCGCCGCGCCGGGGGCAAGCGGTCGCGCGGAATCTCACTGCTTGACGGCGTACGCCGGCCTGGGCCGAACGGTCCGCGTGAGCCGCGCCTGCCGGTGGTGCCGGCCCCGCGACCGGCCGAGAGTGTCGACCGGCCGGTGTCGCCGCCGCCGTCCGCCGCCGCGACCACCTCTGCAGCCACCTCCGGTGCCGCCGCGGCCCCCGCCGCCGATGCCACGCCGACGGCCGTCGTTTCCGGTGCGGTCGCCGACCCGACCGCGGTCGTGCCGGCCGAGTCGGCGGCAACGGCCCCGGCCGAGCCGACCGCCACGATCGACCGACCGTCCGATGCCGAGCCGACCGCGAAGGTCACGGCCGCGCCCGACACGAGCGGCGACGGTACGACCAACGACGACGACGAGCCGACTGTCGTCGACGGTCCGCCGGTGGCGCCGGTGCAGCGCAAGCCGTCGACGCCGACGGCGCTGATGCCTCCGGTGGGTCCTTCCGGTCGCGCGGCGGTGCCGCTCTCGGATGGCACGAAGCCGAACAACACCCGACGCAACCTGCTGGTCGGGGCCCTGGTCGCCCTGCTGCTGATCGGCCTCGTGGTGATCGTGCCGATGCTCACCAAGGACGACGACAAGACGCCGCAGGCCAACCCGACCGGGGCTGCCGCGACCTCGGGTGCTGCGCCGACCTCCGCTGCCGCGCCACCGCCGCCCACCACCGGTGCGCCCAGCCCGTCGGCCTCGGCCACCCCCTCGGTCGACCCGAACGCGCTGCCGGCGGGCTGGAAGCTGCACCGGGACCCGGCCGGCTTCGCCCTGCCGATCCCCGACGGTTGGGTGCGCAGCCAGGTCAACGGCAACACGGTCATCTTCAACCAGTCCAACGGGCCGGGCATCCTGCTCGTGCAGTGGACCCCCACCCCGAAAAAGGATGCGGTCGCGGACTGGCGGGAGCAGGAGCCAAACCGCAAGAGGCTCGTCAAAAACTACCAAAACCTTGGCATCGTGGGCTGCGACTTTTGGAAGACCTGCGGCGACTGGGAGTGGCTGGAAACCCGCGACGGGCAGCGCATCCACGTCCGTAACCGGGGCTTCGTGACGGCCAGCAACCGGGGGTACGCCCTGCGGTGGGAGATCGCCGAGAAGGACTGGCAGGCCAACCTGCCGAACTTCGACCGGATCGCCAAGGGCTTCGTGCCCGACCGTCAGGACTGAAACTCATTCGCATGACCTTCCGTCGTCCTGGGTAATTGACCTTCGACGACGGAGGGAGGCACGACATGGGTTACCGACGGAGGGACACCCGGCCTCGGATGGCACTGTGGATGCTCGTCGCGCTCGGCGACGCGATCCTGCTGCTGGTCGCCGTGGGGGTTCCGGTGCTCATCGCACTGCTCAGTGTCGTGATCGTTGCCGGCTCGGGGGTGGCCGCCTGGCGGCTGTCGCGCAGGGGTGCTCTGGCCCGCGAGGAAGCTGTGGTGCCGGCCCTGAGCCGGCGTCGAGCGTGAACCTGAACCGACTGTGTTGGCGGCAGCCGGACCGATTGTCGACCGTGATGGTGACCGTCGATCCCGCTGCCGCCAACGGCACGGTCAGGTGTTGTTCGCCAGGGCGATCAGGCGACTCCGGTCGCCGTTCCAGTAGTTGCGGTCCACGTTGCCGCTGATCCCGGAGACAGCGCCGGTGCTGGTGTACTGCCAGAAGCTCCACACCGACGCCCCGGCCGGCAGGGCGCCCGGCGTGCTCGACCAGCGGGCCAGCCAGAGCGGGTGGTTCGCCCACGGGCCGGTCCAGCTGCCGGTGCACTGGTTCCACCAGCTCGTGGTGGTGTAGATGACCGCGTACCGGCCGGTGCGGGAGCGGTAGGTGTTCAGGAAGTCCTGCACCCAGTTGCGCATGCCTGTCGTGCTGAGCCCGTAGCAGTAACCGCCGCTGTAGGGGTTGGCCTCGATGTCCAGCGCCGCCGGCAGGGTGCGGCTGTCCGCCGACCAGGCGCCACCATTGGAAGCCAGGTAGTTGGCCTGGGTGGAGCCGGCGGAGATGTTCGGCCGCGCGAAGTGGTACGCCCCGCGGATCACCCCGGCGTTGTACGCGTTGACGTAGTTCGCGTTGAAGTTCGGGTCCTTGTAGCTGGTGCCCTCGGTCGCCTTGATGAAGGCGAACTGGACGCCGGCGTTGCGCACGCTGGTCCAGTTGATGGTGCCCTGGTAGCGGGAGACGTCGACGCCGGGTGTGGTGGCCGCGGCCGCCGGTCCGGCGGTCGCGACCAGGGCCGCCGCCGCGGTGGCGAGGACGGTGAGGCCGGCCGCGAGCGCGCGGCGCAGCGATGACGAAGTACGGGCCATGAGTGCCTCCAAGAGGATCGCTCTATCGACAACCATCTTTGGAGGTAAGTGCCCTAGATCGCAAGTGTGACTGAAGAAAGCTTCATCGACGTGACGCGAAGGCCCGGTGTTCTGAGTCGGAAGGATTCAGTGCAGCGTGGCCGGGTCGAGCTGCCAGCGGAACGGCTCGACGATTGTCAACGTCTCGCCGGCCTTGGCGATCTGATCCTCGACGTAGTGCTCACCGTCGAGCCGGTACAGCCGCAACGAGTGGCCGTCCCCGTCCTGCTCGACAAGCAGGTACCAGGGGATTCGCGCGATCGCGTAGAGCTGCATCTTGACCAGACGGTCGGCGGCGGCGTTGCCCGGCGAGACGATCTCGCAGACCAGCACCACCTCGGCGGCCTCCACAGCCGTGCCCTCGTCGTCGGTGTCCGCGACCACCACATCGGGGATGACGATCCGGTCCACCCCGAGCCGGACGTTGACCGCCTCGAAAACGAGGAGAGGTTGTGGTCGCACCGCTCGGCGCAGGCTGTAGACGAGTTCCCACGACACCAGCTGGTGCCGCTTGCTCGGGGCAGGGCTCGCGATCAGGCTCCCGTCGAGCAGCTCGATGCGGTCCGGGGTTTCACCCAGGGCGAAGTAGTCGGCCTCGGTCCAGAGCCCAACGTGGTGTCCCAGGGGTTCCGCACTCATCGGCGCTCACCTCCCGCTTCACTCGCCACCCGATCAGTTTCACAGGATACGAGCCGGTGCCTCGGGAGCGACACGGAATGCCGCCGGTAGGCTCGCGCCCCATGATGTCGATGGACGGGCTGAGCGACCTGTGGGACACGCTGTTCGGCGCGCAGCCGGACCCGCCCGCGCTGCTGGTGCTGATCACCGCTGCCGTCGCGCTGGTGGTGGTCTCCACCCGGTTGCCGTGGCGGATCGCCCGTAACGCCATCACCATCGCGCACGAGGGTGGGCACGCTCTGGTCGCCCTGCTCACCGGTCGGAAGCTGCGCGGCATCCGGCTGCACTCGGACACGTCCGGGCTGACGCTCTCCGCCGGTCGTCCCACCGGGCCGGGAATGATCCTCACCCTGCTCGCCGGGTACGTCGCCCCGCCGTTGGTCGGGCTGGCCGGCGCCTGGCTGCTCGGCGGCAACCGAATCACCCTTTTGCTCTGGGTGGCGGTGGCGCTGCTGCTGGCCATGCTCGTCATGATCCGCAACGCCTTCGGCGTGGTGTCGCTGCTGGTCACCGGTGCGCTGGTGTTCGCCGTCTCGTGGTACGCATCGCCGCAGGTCCAGGCCGCGTTCGCGTACACCGGGGTGTGGTTCCTGCTGCTCGGCGGGGTGCGGCCGGTGGTGGAGCTGCAACGGCTGCGCTCGCGCGGCCGGATGCCCGCCTCCGACGCCGATCAGCTCGCCGGGCTGACCCCGTTCCCGGCGATCTTCTGGGTGACGGTCTTCGCCCTGATCAACCTGGCCGCCCTGGTTGCCGGCGCGCTCCTGCTGGCCGGCCCGCTCCTCACCGATGCCGGCCTGACGGTCTGACCCCCTCCTCCCCGTCCTCCCCGCACGGTCGATCATGGAGTTGTGGTGGGTAGCAAAAGCCGCGAAAACTCCCGGCTCGGGCACCACAACTCCATGATCGACCGGGCTGAGGGCTGGGGCGGCAGAATGAGGGCATGCGATACGTGATCATCGGGGCGGGTGCGGTCGGGGGAACGATCGGCGTGCGGTTGGCCGAGGCAGGCCGGGACGTGACCCTGGTGGCCCGTGGGGCGCACCTCGACGTGATCCGGGAGCGGGGTCTGACCCTGCGGCAGCCCGACGGCGAGGTCACCGCCCGGCTCGCCGCGACGGACGGGCCCGGCGACGAGCCCTTGCCGGCGGACACGGTGCTGATCCTCACCGTCAAGTCGCAGGACACCGCCGGCGCGCTGGCCGCCTGGGTGGACGCGCCGGTGGCGGGCGGTGGTACGGCCGGTGAGCGGCTGCCGTTGGTGACCGCCCAGAACGGGGTGGCGAACGAGCGGGCCGCCCTGCGCCTCTTTGCCGACGTGCACCCGGTCTGCGTCTGGCTGCCCGCCACCCACCTGGACCCGGGCGTGGTGGTGGCCAACGGCTACCCACACCCGGGGATGCTCCACATCGGTCGCTACCCCAGCGGCGCCGACGACACCGACCGGGTGATCGCCGCCGACCTGGACGCTGCCGGCTTCGTCGCCCCGGTTCGCGCGGACGTCATGCGCTGGAAGTACGGCAAGCTGCTCAGCAATCTCGGCAACGGTCTGCAGGCGTTGCTCGGCCGGGACATCCCGGACGAGTTGGCCGAGCGGGTACGCGCCGAAGGTGTCGCCGCGTTCGCCGCCGCCGGGATCGCGCACACCACACCGGAGGAGGAGAAGGCCGAGCGCGGTGACCTGGTCGGGCAGCGCCCGGTCGACGGCGAGGCCCGTTCCGGTGGCTCCACCTGGCAGAGTCTGGCCCGGGGCACCGGCACGACCGAGGTCGACCACCTCAACGGGGAGGTCGCGCTGCTCGGCCGGCTGCACGGCGTACCGACTCCGGCCAACGTCGCCGTCCAGCGGGCGGTACGCCGGGCGGTCCGGGAGCGGATCGCGGCCGGCGCGTTCCCGCTCGCCGAGATGGAGAAGATGATCGCCTGATCGGGGCAACCGACGGCCCTGTCCGGTGCGTGTTCCCAGCGACCGACACGGGGAGGTAGCGGGTGCCGGACGTCGACGGGTTCGACGAGTTCTACCGGGGGAGCCGGCAACGGCTGCTCGGGTTCGTCTACGTGCTCACCGGCGACCGGGGCGAGGCGCAGGACGCCGTGCAGGAGGCGTACATCCGGGCGTGGCAGCGCTGGTCCACGGTCAGCGGCTACGACGACCCGGAGGCGTGGGTGCGGGTGGTCGCCAGCCGGATCGCCGTCAGCAGGTGGCGCAGCCTGCGCAGCCGGGCCCGCGCGTACCTGCGGCACGGCGCCACCGAGACCGTCCCCGGCCCGGGCACCGACACCGTCGAAGTGGTCGCCGCCCTGCGTCGGCTGCCCGAGGAGCAACGCGTCGCCATCGCCCTCTACTACCTGATGGGTATGCCGGTCGCCGAGGTGGCACGGGAGACCGAAGCCCCGGTGGGCACCGTCAAGGCCCGACTCTCCCGGGGGCGTGCCGCGCTCGCCGGGCTGCTCGCCGTCTCTGACCTGGAGGAGGCCACCGATGCATGACGACCTGACGTTCGTCGAACAGGTCCAGCGGGACCTTCAGGACGTGCGGTGGCCCGGTCCGGAGGAGATCCGTGCCCAGGCCCGCCGACGCAGCCAGCGCAGAATCGTGGCGGCCACCGCCGTACTGGCCCTCGCCGGGGTTGCCGGCGTGGCGGTCGCTGCTCCGCGGCAATCTCCGTCAACGAGCGCGCCAGCCGCCGCACCGACGCGCGGTGAGATCACCGCCGACGCACTGTTGCAGCCGGCCGACCTGGCCCAACCGGTCGGCGTGCAGCTCGGCGAATCGGGGCTGGGGGAGCCGGTCCGGCTGGAGGACATGCTCGGTTACTGCCGGACCAGTCAGGCGCTACCGGAGGGCTGGCAGATCTCGCGTTGGTCCCGCTCGCAGACCCTGCTGCGGGAGCACCCGCCGGGCGTCCAGGAGGATCGGCGGGTACTGGTCATGCAGGATCTCTTCCGGCTGACGCCGGAGGCGGCCACCCAGGTCTTCGCCAGTCTGGACGACCTTGTCGCGCCCTGTGCCGAATGGCTCAGCGTGGGGCCGATCCTGACGGCAGGAGGCACCCGCACGGCAGAAGCGCTGCACCGGTGGTCGGTGGCGCAGCGGGGCTTCGCCGGGGACGACGCCGCCATCCTGCGGGACTCGCTCACCGCCCCCCGGGACGTGCAGACCGGGCAGCCGCTCGCCGACGATCCGTCGCCGATCCTGCTGGCGGTCGTCCGGGTGGGCGACACCGTCTCGGTGCTCCGCCTCGGCTACGAGAGCACCGAGGCGGAACTCATGCAGCTTGCCGTGGTGGCGGCGGCCCGGATGTGCGCCGCCGCCAACCCGCCCTGCTGAAGAAGACCTGGCCCAGGCGGCGATGATCCGCACAACATCAGGGATGTTGGTGCCTCGTAAGGCCCGGAGGCAGCAACATCCGTGAAGTTGCGCGGATCAAGCCGGCGCGAGCCACGTGCGCGGATCATCGCCGGCGCAGGTCGGGCTCAGAGCGGGATGTTGCCGTGCTTCTTCGGGGGCAGGGTCTCCCGCTTGGTACGCAGGACGCGCAGCGCCCGCACGATCTGGGTACGCGTCTCGTGCGGCGGGATCACCGCGTCGACGTACCCGCGTTCGGCGGCCACGTACGGGTTGGCCAGGGTGTCCTCGTACTCGGCGATCTTCTCGGCCCGGACCGCGGCCGGGTCGTCCGCGCCGGCCAGCTCGGAGCGGTAGAGGATGTTGACCGCACCCTGCGCGCCCATCACGGCGATCTGGGCGGTGGGCCACGCGAAGTTGAGGTCTGCGCCGAGGTGCTTGGAGCCCATCACGTCGTACGCCCCGCCGTACGCCTTGCGGGTGATCACGGTGACCTTGGGGACTGTCGCCTCGGCGTACGCGTAGATGAGCTTGGCGCCCCGGCGGATGATGCCGTCCCACTCCTGGCCGGTGCCGGGCAGGAAGCCGGGCACGTCCACGAAGGTCAGCACCGGGATGTTGAACGCGTCGCAGGTACGGACGAACCGGGCGGCCTTCTCCGAGGCGGCGATGTCCAGGGTGCCGGCGAAGTGCATCGGCTGGTTCGCGACCACGCCCACCGGCCGCCCCTCGACCCGGCCGTAGCCGACCACGATGTTCTGCGCGTAGAGCGGTTGGACCTCGAGGAAGTCCCCGTCGTCGAGGACGTGCTCGATCACCGTGTGGATGTCGTACGGCTGGTTGGCGGAGTCTGGGATCAGCGTGTCCAGCTCGCGGTCCTCGTCGGTGATCTCTAGATCCGCCGGCGCCTCGAACACCACCGGCTCGTCGAGGTTGTTCGACGGCAGGTACGACAGCAGCGCCTTCACGTAGTCGACCGCGTCCTCCTCGTCGCTGGCGAGGTAGTGCGCGTTGCCGCTGCGGGAGTTGTGCGTACGGGCTCCGCCCAGTTCCTCCATGCCGACGTCTTCGCCGGTCACCGTCTTGATGACATCGGGTCCGGTGATGAACATGTGCGAGGTCTGGTCGACCATCACGGTGAAGTCGGTGACCGCGGGGGAGTAGACCGCGCCGCCGGCGCAGGGCCCCATCACCAGCGAGATCTGTGGGATGACACCGGAGGCCCGTACGTTGCGGAAGAAGATCTCCCCGTAGAGGCCGAGCGAGACCACGCCCTCCTGGATGCGTGCGCCGCCGGAGTCGTTGATGCCGACGACCGGGCAGCCGATCTTCATGGCCAGGTCCATCACCTTGACGATCTTCTCGCCGAAGACCTCGCCGAGTGAGCCACCGAAGACCGTGAAGTCCTGTGCGAAGACGCACACCTGCCGGCCGTCCACCGTGCCGTAGCCGGTGACCACACCGTCGCCGTAGGGGCGGTTCTTCTCCAGCCCGAAGGCCGTGGACCGGTGCCGGGCGAGCTCGTCCAGCTCGACGAAGGAGCCCTCGTCGAGCAGCATCTCGATCCGCTCGCGGGCGGTCCTCTTGCCGCGCGCGTGCTGCTTCTCGACCGCGCGGGCCGACCCGGCGTGCACCGCCTCGTCGACCCGGCGCTCCAGGTCCGCCAGCTTGCCCGCGGTGCTGTGGATGTTGGTCCCGGTCTCGGTAGTCACCCAGGGAATATAACGATGGTTCAGGTGGGTGCCGCTGTGCAGTACGCCTCAGTGCCGACGGGACGACCGCCGTAGGCTGACGGGATGTCGGGCTCCCCGTACACCAATCTGGATCGCCCGCCGCTGTCGGCGGCCCGGCTGCGCCGCGCGTTGGTCGCGCCGGACGGACCGTGGGCCCGCCTGGAGCTGCGCACCGAGACCGGCTCCACCAACGCCGACGTGGCCGAGGCCGCCCGGGTCGGCGAGCCCGAGGGCCTGGTCGTGGTCGCCGAGCAGCAGACCGCCGGGCGTGGCCGACGCGGTCGGGTCTGGCAGTCGCCGGCGAGGGCCGGCATCACCACCAGCGTGCTGCTGCGGCCCGGGGAGGCCGTGCCGGACCGCGGTTGGCTACCGGTGCCACCCACGGGGTACGGGTGGCTGCCGTTGCTGGCCGGCGTGGCGCTGGTGGAGGCGGTGGCCCGGTTGGCCGAGCTGGAGGCCTCCCTGAAGTGGCCCAACGACCTGCTGATCGACGACGCGAAGTGCGCGGGCGTGTTGGCCGAGGTGGTGCCTGGCCGTGCACCGGAGGAGCCGGCGGCCATCGTGCTCGGCATCGGGCTCAACGTGACGCTGCGTGCGGACGAGCTGCCGGTGAATCCGACCGGACTGCCGGCCACGTCGCTGCAGTTGGCCGGCGCGGCGGCCACCGACCGGGACCCGCTGCTGCGGGCGCTGCTGCGCTCGGTGGCCGAGTGGTACGACAGGTGGCGCTCGGCGGGCGGTGACGCGGTGGCCAGCGGCCTGCGGGACGCCTACCTGGCAGCCTGCTCGACGGTCGGTCGTGAGGTGCGCGTCCTGCTTCCCGACGGTGAGGTGCTGACCGGCAGCGCGACCGGGGTGGACCGGGACGGCCAACTCCAGGTCGCCACCGCCACGACCACCCGCACCCTGGCCGCGGGTGACGTCCTCCACCTGCGCTGATCGCACGACCGGCGTCGAACGCACGACGGCCGCGACCGGCCGCCCACTTTGCAAGATCGTGAAGAGTGGGGTGGGGCCGCGTGGCGGATGTTGTGGTGGGCTCTGGGGGGTTTACGGTCTGCGCGTCGAGAAGATGGCGTTGGAGGTTCCCCGTGGCGTTTCCCGAAGACGTGCTCACCAAGGACGAGCATGTCGTGCTGCACCTACATCCGCACTGGAAGGCACTGATCCGGCCGATCGTGGTGCTGGTGCTGGCGATCGCCGCGGTGGTGGTCGGTGTGCTCCTGCTGCCCGAGAGCAGCGGCGGTTCGATCGCGCTGGCCGTGATCGGCGTGATCGCCCTGGCAGCGGTGCTGTGGCTGGGTCTGTGGCCGTTCCTGGTCTGGCGTACCACCCATTACCTGTTCACCAACGAGCGTGTGCTGTTGCAGCAGGGTGTCTTCTCCCGGGACCGGCGGGACCTCCCGCTCACCCGGATCAACGACCACTCGATGAACCAGCACTTCTTCGAGCGTCTGCTGGGCTGCGGCACGCTCACCATCGAGTCGGCGGGCGAGCGCGGCCAGTCGGTGCTGGCCGACGTGCCGGGGGTAAGCCGCGTGCAGACCACCCTCTACGAGTTGGTCGAGGCGCAGCACGACAAGCACTCGCTGGGCGACGGGGAGATGCGCGACATCCTGGCCGACATGCGCGAGGGTAAGCCGCTGCGCGACACCACGACCTGATCGTCCGGAACGACCGAGACCCGCCCTGGCCGAAGTCGGGGCGGGTCAGTCGTATGGTTCGACAGGGGCGCTCGGGGGCCCGTCCGCGCTGGTTGCCGACGTCGGGTTGGCGGGCACCTCGGCCGCAGCCGGGCCCTCGTCGGGCACCTCGGCCCCGGGTGCGCCAGATTCGGGCAGGTCGGCGGCGGGAGGTTCGCCCTCGGTCGGTCGCGCGGCGAACCAGCCACGGAACCGGGTGCGCAGCACCTCCTGCTCGGGCCGGTCGTCCGGGCCGAGGCGGAGCATGGTGCCGGTGAGGCTGACGGTGCCGAGCCCCGGCCGGGCGGTGGACGGTCGGGCGCCCATCACGTCGACCCGGACGGCGAGCCGGTCGCCAGCGCGTACGGGAGCGAGCCAGCGCAGCTCCTCCAGGCCGGGAGAGGCGTCCGCAGCCGCCCGGGACAGCAGATGGTCGACGTAGGCGCGCATGAACAGGCTGACCGTGTAGAAGCCGCTGGCGATCAAGCCGCCGTGCCGGCTCTCCCCGGCCAGCTCGGGGTCGACGTGGTACCACTGCGGGTCGAATCGGCGGGCGAACGCGACCATCTCGTCGCCGTCCACGGTGACCACGCCGAGATCGACGGTGAGCCCGGGGACCAGATCCTCGAAGAACAGCTCGGCGGGTTGCCCGGTGCCGGAGCGCGCGGCGGGTGGCGTCACCGGCGGGGCGAGCGGCGGGTGCCGACGTGCAGCTCTGCGGCGAGTTCCGCGCCCAGGTCGGCAGCGGGGCTCACGCTCAGCCGCGTGGGCCGCCCCTGCATGGGAGCGCCGGGAGGTGGGTCGCCGCGGCGGGCGGACTCCGCCTCCTCCAACTCGGTGACGGACTCGGCGAGTTCGGCGACCGGGTCCATCTCCGCCATGGTGTCCCACTCGTCGCGTGGGAGGCCGTGCCAGGTGGAGTCCGACTCCTTGTCGTCGTCCTCGACAGCGCTGACAGGCTGGAAGACGAAGGTCCGGTAGGACCAGAACCGGAACAGCGTGGCGAGCAGGACGCCGACGGTCTTGGCCACGTTCAGTGCCAGCAGGCCGTGTACGCCGAGCCCGTACTTGGCTGCGGCCACCGCACCGAGCTCGATGAGCAGACCAGCGCCGTTGAATAGGAAGAAAAGGACGTACTCTCGCCGAAGTGCCGATTTCGGACGATCCCGGTACGTCCAGTGCCGATTCATGAGGTACGACGTGATCGTGGCGACGATGGTCGCGATCACTGTTGCCTTCAACTGACCATTGACGAAAACGGTCAGTGCAAGGGCATTGAACACCGCGTAATTGATGACGGTGTTGATGCCGCCGACGATGCCGAACTTGAGCGCCTCGTGGATGAACTTCTGCCAGCGCTCAGGCAGCAGACGGACAAGACGCATGCGAAACACCTTAGGGCAGTCGTGGCGGCCGGCGATCACCGACCGAACAGGGTGGGCGGCAGGTCACGCCCCGTGGTCACGGTCCGGCATGACCTGCGGAAGGGTCGGGGTTCCCGCTTCGACGAAGACGAACCGCCGGTACGACCAGAATCGGAACAGCGTGCCGAGCCCGGTGCCGACGATGTAGCTGGCCACGTTGTCGGCCAGGCGCGTCTCGAACACGGCCGGCCAGACGCTGCCGAGGCCGTACCGACTGATCGCGAGGCAGGCCACCGCTATGCCGAGGCCGACCGCGTTGAAGAGGAAGAACAGCGCGTACTCCCGTGCCGGGTTGTTGCGCTGACGGTGGCGCCACGTCCAGAACCTGTTGCCCAGGAAGGCGACGGAGGCCGCGATCACCGTGGAGATCGTTTTCGCCGTCAACTCTTCCACGCCGCGACTGCTCGTCAGGTAGTTGAAGAGCGCGAAGTCGATGAGGAAGGCGATGCCGCCCACGGTGGCGAACTTGCTCATCTCGCGGACGAGGTGACCGAAACGGTCCAGCAGTTTGCCGACCAGGCCCGGTCGGGTCTGCCGGGGACCCGGTTGCTCCCCGGTCATCGTGGCGGCCACAGGGCGAGCCTACCGGCTGTGGACCGGTCGGCGGGGTAGCAACGGCGAGCGGGTGGGGTCGCACACGGGAGCCCAGCGCCGTGTGCGGAACGGTTGAACGCAGCGTAACCAATTGGGAGGACTGTCGCGGCCCGGAACGGGAATCCACGCTCCGGTCGGCGGGGCATGTCCACGGCCCGACCGCAACAAGAGTCCGCCGGGGTGCACAACAAGATTTGCGTGAAACTGCGCGGGAAAGCGGGTAATAGCTCGTGATGCCGCAGCGTAGCCATAGCTTGTGCAGTTCTTCACAACCAGTCCCACTGACTCGGAAGGCTGTCCGGTTTACGCTGAGGCCAATCCCAGGTTTCCACGAAGGCGACGCATCGCGCCGCTGAGTCTCGTGCATCCCATAGATCGGTCAGCGTCGACCACAAGGAGATGTGTCATGGTTGCTCCGGCTGTTGTGCGGGGTATCGATCAGGCCCCGACGTCCCACCCGAAACTGCTCGCCTGGGTCCGTGAGGTCGCGGAACTGACCACCCCCGACCGTGTCGTCTGGGTGGACGGGTCCGACGAGGAGTGGCGCCGCCTCACCGATGAGCTGGTCGAGGCCGGCACGCTGGTCCGGCTCAACCCGGAGAAGAAGCCCAACTCCTTCTACGCGCGTACCGACCCGACGGACGTCGCCCGGGTCGAGGAACGCACCTACATCTGCTCCGTCGACGAGGCGGACGCCGGCCCCACCAACAACTGGATGGCGCCGGCCGAGATGAAGCGGACGATGACGGATCTGTACCGGGGCTCGATGCGCGGTCGCACCATGTACGTCATTCCGTTCGTGATGGGTCCGGTCGAGGCCGAGTCTCCGATGTTCGGTGTCGAGATCACCGACAGCCCGTACGTGGTCGCCTCGATGCGCATCATGACGCGGATGGGCGCCCGGGTCCTCGAGGCGATGGGTGACGACGCGGACTTCGTGCACGCTCTGCACTCGATCGGTGCACCACTCGCGCCCGGTCAGCAGGACGTCGCCTGGCCGTGCAACGAGACCAAGTACATCTCGCACTTCCCGGAGACCCGGGAGATCTGGTCGTACGGATCGGGGTACGGCGGCAACTCGCTGCTCGGCAAGAAGTGCTACTCCCTGCGGATCGCCAGCGTGATGGGCCGGGACGAGGGCTGGCTCGCCGAGCACATGCTGATCCTCAAGATCACCTCGCCGGAGGGTCGGGTCTACCACATCGCCGGCGCGTTCCCCTCCGCCTGCGGCAAGACCAACCTTGCCATGGTCGAGCCGACCATCCCGGGTTGGAAGGTCGAGACCATCGGTGACGACATCGCCTGGATGCGGTTCGGCCCGGATGGTCGCCTGTACGCGGTCAACCCGGAGTACGGCCTCTTCGGTGTCGCGCCCGGCACCGACTGGAAGACCAACGCCAACGCCATGCGCACCCTGGACCGGGGCAACTCGGTCTTCACCAACGTCGGCCTCACCGACGACGGCGACGTCTGGTGGGAGGGCATGGGGGAGCCGCCGGCGCACCTGATCGACTGGAAGGGCAACGACTGGACGCCGGAGAGCGACAGCCTCTCCTCCCACGCGAACAGCCGGTTCTGCACCCCGATCACCCAGTGCCCCATCCTCGCCGACGAGTACTTCGACCCGAACGGCGTGCCGATCGACGCCATCCTCTTCGGTGGCCGCCGCAAGGACACCGTCCCGCTGGTGACCGAGGCCCGCGACTGGGTGCACGGCGTCTACATGGGTGCCACGCTCTCCTCGGAGACCACCGCGGCCGCGTCCGGTGCGGTCGGCGTGGTCCGCCGCGACCCGATGGCGATGCTGCCGTTCATCGGTTACCACGCCGGGGACTACTTCCGGCACTGGATCGAGATGGGCAAGGGCGCCGACGGCGACGAGGCGAAGCTGCCGAAGATCTACTACGTCAACTGGTTCCGTAAGGACCCGGACGGCTCGTTCCTCTGGCCGGGCTTCGGGGAGAACTCCCGGGTGCTCAAGTGGATCGTCGAGCGGATCGAGGGCTCGGCCGACGCGGTCGAGACCCCGGTGGGCATGGTCCCCGCGCCGGACGCGCTGGACGTCGAGGGTCTGGACATGACCCCGGAGGACGTCCGGATCGCTCTGAAGGTCGACCCGGACGAGTGGCGCAACGAGCTGCCCATGATCACCGAGTGGTTCGAGAAGTTCGGTGACAAGCTGCCCGGCGTGCTCTGGGCCGAGCTGGACGCGCTGCGCGCGCGCCTGGACGCCGCGCAGCCGCAGCGCTAGGTGTGAAGACCGCCCCCTGCGGGCATCATCGGATCCCATGAGGACGGCCGCCGAGACCCAGGTCCGGCGGCCGTCCGCCGTCCGGGTGCTCACCATCCTGCTCGCGACGACGGCGGCGGCGACCGTCGTGGTCGAGCTGCTCAACTGGTGGTACGCCCCGGAGCAGGGCTTCGGGCTCGCCGTACGGACCGGCTGGGCGATGCTGCGCTCGTTCGGCTTCCTGCTGCTGATCGGGCACGTCCGGCGGGGCCGCACGGTGGCCCGCCCGTTCGGGCTGATCCTCGCGGTCACCACGATCTTCGCGGTCGGTCGACTCATCGTGCCCCGGCAGGGAGTGCCGCCGCTGCCCGGCCTACTCGGTTTCGCCGTGCTCACCGCGCTCTGCGCCGCTGTGGTCTTGCTGCTCTACCGCTCGTCGGCGCTGGCCGGGCACCTGGTCCGGCACAGGCCCCGGATCGTCATCGACCGGGCCGGCATCTCCTGGCGGGAGACCCCTCCGCGCCGACCGCAGGCCAACGCCTGGCTGTTGACCAGCCGGGTGGCGGCGTTCACCTACAGCCCGCTGATGCTGGTGCCAGCTCTGGTGGCCGGGGGATCCATCCTGGACGGGCGGCTGAGCGCGGTACCGGCAGTGCTGTTCTGGTTTGGGGCGGGCATCGCCGCCAGCTACGCCGTGCTGTTCTGCACCGCGTTCCTGATGCGGGGCAAGGACTGGGCGCGTGGCCTGCTGGTCGCCGTCACGGTCGCCGTACTCGCTGTGGACCTGCCGCTGTGCTGGTGGCTGCTGGGCGTGGACGGCCTGGTCCGCGACGGCGGCCCGCTGGTCGCTGCCGCGGCGCTGGCTCTCTACGGCCTGCGTCGGGCCACCCGCGCCCCCGACGCCGCCCGACCCGAACGTCAACCCTGACCACGGCGGGTCCCGCACCGACGCCGCTGGATGCCGACCCGTCGGCCGACCACGGCCCAGCCCTTGCCATTCCCCCCTTTGCTCTGCATTCCTATAGGCGCCGGTCGCGGACGGTAACCGTCGCCTCCGCGGGTGCAGAGCAAAGGGGGCGGGTGAGACCTGCCGGGCCGGTGCGGGAGCGGTCGTCAGGGGCGGACAGGGGGCAGGATGACGGATGGCGTCGGTCACAGCGGTCGGCGTCGGGGCGGCTGCGGAGATTGTCGGTCCGGCCGACCGCAAGGCCGACCGCGTCGTCGTCGGCAGCGGCAGCGCCGGCTCGGACTGGAGGGAGGCGCGGTGAGCGACGAGTTCGACGTGGTGGTGGTGGGAGCCGGGCCGGCGGGGGCGGCCGCCGCGCTGACCGCTCGCCGGGCGGGCGCCAGCGTGCTGCTGCTGGACCGGGCCGACTTCCCCCGAGACAAGGCGTGCGGGGACGGGATCGCCGCGCACTCGGTGGACGTGCTCGCCGAGCTGGGGGTGACCGAGGCGGTTGCGGGCTACGCCCCGCTGCCCGCGTTACGCATGATCGCGCCGGGTGGCGGTGCCGTGGCCCGGGCGCTGCCCCGACCCGCGTACACAGTGCCGCGGGAGGTTTTCGACGCGCGTCTCGTGGCGGCTGCCGTGGCGGCCGGCGCCCAGCTGCGTCGGCACACAGTGCGCCGGGTCGAGCCGCGCGCCGACCGGGTGGTGCTCGACGGGGAGCTGTCCGGGAGGGTGGTGGTGGGCGCGGATGGCGCCGGGTCGGTGGTGCGGCGTGCCCTCGGCCACCCACAGAATCCCGACCGGCACCTCGCGCTGGCCATCCGGGGGTACGCCCCGGCTCTGCCCGGCCCGTCCGAGCAGCTCATCGTCACCTCGCAGGCACGCTGGCCGGCGTACGCCTGGTCGTTCCCCATCGGTGACGGACGGGCCAACGTCGGATACGGGGAGGTGCTGCGCGGTGAGCCGTTGAGCCGGTCCTACCTGCTGGACCGGCTGGCCGCGCTGCTGCCCGGCACCGACCTGGCAACGGTGACCGCGTTGCGTGCCCACCATCTGCCCCTGTCCACCCATCGGCCGGCTCCGGGTCGGGGTCGCACGCTGCTGGCCGGGGACGCCCTGTCGTTGATCAATCCGTTCACCGGGGAGGGCATCTTCTACGCGCTGCTCTCCGGTGCGCTTGCCGGCGCGGCGGCGGCCCGGGCACCTGAGGAGGCCGCCGCCCGCTACGCCCACGGACTGCGTCGTCGCCTCGGCACCCACCTGCGGCACAGCTCGTTCGCCGCCTGGTTGGCGCGGCGACGGCGGGTGGTGGACGGAGCGGTCCGGGCTGCCCGTCGGGACGACCGGGTGTTCTACGACGTGGTCGAGCTGGGTCTGGGTGACGGGCGTCTCAATGCGCGCACACTGGCGATGATCGGCATCGGTCTGGCCGGGCGGGGTGGGGCTCCGAGGCAGTGATCTGGACGAAGGGTCGCTACGCTGCAAGGTGATGACGCTGCGGAACCTTATCTACTCCGTGTACGAGCGCCGGCTCACGGCGAAGCTCGCCGGTAAGCCGGTGCCCCGCCACGTCGGGGTGATGTGCGACGGCAACCGCCGCTGGGCGAGGGAGATGGGCTTCGTCGACCCCAACGACGGGCACCGGGTTGGCGCGGCGAAGATCAAGCACGTTCTCGGCTGGTGCGACCAGGCCGGCGTCGGGCACGTCACCCTCTACCTGCTGGCCACCGACAACCTCCGCCGTCCGGCCAGTGAGCTGGACCCACTCCTCAAGATCATTGAGGACCTGGTGGTGGAGCTGGCGGAGGAGGGCAACCCCTGGCGGCTGCGCATCGTCGGGGCGCTCGACCTGCTGCCGGCGCAGACCGCGGCGGCGCTCAAGGGCGCCGAGGAGCGCACGCGCGAGCGCAGCGGCGGCGCGGAGGTCAACATCGCGGTGGGGTACGGCGGTCGCCGGGAGATCACCGACGCGGTCCGCTCGCTGCTGCTGGAGCATGCCGCCGCCGGCGGCACGCTCGAGGAGCTGGCCGAGGTGCTGGACGTCGAGCACATCTCGGAGCACCTCTACACCCGCGGCCAGCCCGACCCTGACCTGGTCATCCGCACCAGCGGTGAGCAGCGACTGTCCGGCTTCATGCTCTGGCAGTCCGCGCACTCGGAGTTCTACTTCTGCGAACTCAACTGGCCGGATTTCCGGCACATCGACTTCCTGCGGGCGCTGCGCTCGTACGCCACCAGGCAACGCCGCTACGGCGCCTGAGCGGGCCGAGACGCGACCGTCGCCAGCCTGGCGGGGCCACACCCGCCAGGCTGGTGGGGTCAGGGCAGGTGGGTCAGTGCCCGGGTGAGGAAGTCGCCAAGAGCCGCCGGCGACTCGATCGTCAGGTCGGCGGCGTTGGCCACCTCCTGACCGGTCTCCGGGTTGGCCACCGCCACGCAGACGCCGAGGAAGTCAGGGTCGGCGGCGGCGCGGGCGCGCAGCGCGGCGAAGGCCTTGATGTCGGAGACGTCGTCGCCGAAGTACCAGGCGCCGGTGGCGCCCTTGATCGCCTCGCCGATGACCATGCCCTTGTCCCGGTCGACAGGCGGCTTGAGCTCCAGCACCATCCGCCCTGCCTGCACCCGCAACCCCAGCCGGTCGGCCTGCGCCTCCCCCCAGTGCTGCACGGTGGAGCCGAGCTGCGGGGCGGTGCGCCAGTGCAACGCGACGGAGAGCCGCTTGTATTCGACGAGGGTGCCGGGTGGCAGCTCCGCCCGGGCCTGGTCGGCCAGCTCCGCCATGGTCGGCACCCAGGGCAGCGCTGCCGGCTCGGTGACCGTCTCCCCGCCGGAATGGCTGTGCTCTAGCCCGTAGAGGCCGTAGAGGTCCACGCCAGCGAGCCCGCCGAGCTGATCCCGGAGGAACTCGACGGGTCGGGCGGACACGATCGCGACCCGCTGCACGACCGGGGCCAACGCCTCGATCGCGGCCAGCGCCTTGGGTGCCGGGCGAACCGCTGTCGGATCGTCGTCGACGGGCGCGAGCGTCCCGTCGAAGTCGAAGAAGAGCACGGTCCCGGCGGCCCGGCCGGCGGTTGTCCGCCAGACCTGGTCGGCGTTCAACGGGGTCCTCGGCTGCTGATTGCCCAGATTCAACGGCGGCACGCGCGTCAGCGTACCCCGGCGATCGGGGCTCATTCCTGGCCGAGCGGACCCGTTCGGCGGTACGCGATCAGCGTTCGGCGGCTCCCCGTCCGCGCCGGCCGAACGGCACCACCGCCGCCTCCTGGCCGTGGCTCAACAGGTAGCCCTCCACGAACCCGGTGTTGCGATCACCGGTGTGGTTCTCGATCTCGTTGAGCCGTGCCACCAGGAACTCGGTGAGGGCGGTGATCCGATCGTTGAGGCGCTCGTGCAGCTCGGCGACGACGGCCAGGACGACCGCGGTGCCGGCGGCGATGAGCACGAAGAGATTGACGAGCAGCGGAAGTTGCCCGCCGTCGACTGCCAGAGTCACCGCGTTGCCGGTCGCCCACAGTGTCATCGACACGGTCGCGACCACGACTGCCAACCATTTCAGGGTCATGGACAGACCCCTCCTTCTGTCCCGCAGGGCTAGGTTCGGCCTTGTCCCGTCCCCCCGCCGATGACGAGCCCAAGCAGTACGAATAGGGACGCTAGCGTGCCCGTTCCTGCCCCGGAGGTAAACGAATGAACCTGACCAGGCGTTCTTTCGCTATCTGAGGAACTACCCGGCCTGATTGCCCCTTTTTCGGACATCGACCGGCAACGTTGGGCGGTATGCGAGGTATCTAATGGTTTCGCGGATGTGGAACTTCTCCGCGTCCGACACGTTCGGATCGACGAGTCGGCGCAGCAACGCCTCAACGTCGGGGTCCATCGGAGGGGCGGGCTGACCGGTGCGATGACCCGTCGCGGCGCGGTCCCAGCCGAGTGCGGCGAAGGCCGCCGCCGGGTTCAGCCCCAGGCCCTCGCAGAAGGCGACGACCCGCTCGGCCTCCGGGTCGCTGGCCCAGTCGCCCCGGACCCATCGGTTGATGGTCTGTCGGGAGACGCCGGTGCGCCGGGACACCTCGGTGCCGCTCCAGGCCCGGGTCGCCCGTGCCTCGTCCAGGGCGCGCCGCACGAAGGTGGCGAACGCGATCTTCCGCGCATTGGCCGTCTCGGTCACCCCGTGACCGTACGGCCAGCGGGAGGTGAGCGCCCATCCCGGCTCGCCGCTGTCACGCGGACGTGACGGAATCTTCGGATTTCCGGTAAACGATTCGGTGTCGCTGTTGAGGGGTGTCACGCGGGCAGAATAGATGCCCGTAGTGGTCAGCGTAAGGGGACGAAAAGCTGATACTGTCACGCCCATGGGACAATCTACGGTGTGTCACGTGCATGAGACGATTGGTGCTCACATGCGTCACGCCCCCGGTGCCGAGGGGGTGTGGTGACCGAGCTCGCCACCCGCGCCCAGGCCTTCGGGCTGATCGCCGAGGGGGTGGCCGCGGGGCTGACCGCCCCCTGGCGCCTCTACCTTGCCCGAGGCTGCCGTTACCTGTCGCTGAGCGTCGGCGATCGCACCGAGTGGAACGCCTGGCGTACCCATCTCGGCTGCCCTGAGCTGAGCGTCCGGGTCTACGACGCCGGCGGTGAGATCCGCCGTTCCTCGGTGGCCGAGGTCGTGCTCGACGGCTGCCGGATCAGCGTCGAGCTGGTCGAGGAGGTCAGCACCGATGACCTGGACCGGCTGCTCGTCGCGGATCCCACCACGATCGAGCCGGAGGAGCGATGACCCGGCGTCCGAGCGGGGCCGGAGCTGCCCGATGAGCCCGTTCCTCGCGGTCTTCCTCGTCCTGGTGCTCGGTGCCACCAGCTACGCCGCCGGCCGCCTGCACGGTCAGCTCAGTTATCGCATCGGCTACCGCTTCGGCTACCGGCAGGGCTACTTCGACGGCGACCGGGGTGCCTGGAACAGACGTCGTCGCGACGCCCAGGCGGCAATCGCCTCGGCCCTGTCGGTCGCGCCGGCGAGCGTGGCCCGCTCGGCGGGCGCCGTCGCTCCCCGGCCCGGCACCACGTACACCGGCTCGTCGTTCACCGCGCCGGCCGCCCCCATCACCGGGCGGCACCCGACCGGCACGCTCGTCCGACGTACCGGTTGAGGTCGGCCGGCGGGTGCCGTCCCGCCGACCGACGCCACGAACGCGGTGCGTCGTCCGCGGCGGACACGCACCGTCGGGGGTCCCGTCAGACCGGTGACGGTGGCCCCACC
>NZ_JBSFBM010000004.1:0-65500 GCF_053592955.1 Micromonospora sp. NPDC002411
GATGTCCGGGGTGGCCGTTGGGCGGGGACTCGTCCTCTGCGTGAGAGGGATGGCCTCGTTACTGGCGGCCGTTTGTGGCGTCGTCGGTGGCGTCGTCATCCGGGTCGTTGAGGACAGACCGTGCGTTGACGGGTGCCGTCACCGTGCCGGCGATCCCGGGCGTCGGCGTGCCGGAGGCCCGGTTGCTCGACGTTGCGGTGCCGGACGTCGGCGCGCCGGCCGGCGTTCCGCCTGGCGCCTCGTCGACTGATGCCGGCTCATCGGATCCACTCGTCGGATCGCTGAGAGGTGCGGCGGAGCCGGCTTCGGCGTCCCCGTCGAGCGCTACCGCGTCAGGTGCGGATGCGGTATCGCCCTGGGCCGCATCGACGTCGGCGGCGGCATCCGGTGCTGGCTCGGGAATCTCCTCTGCTGCCTCGATGACAGAGACAGCGGCTGCCTCGGCGGCGGCGGCATCCGCCGCGGCCGACTGAGCCAGAAGGCTGGACGGCGCCTGCCACTGGATGCGGGGTGGCTCGGCGAGCGGGCGGCCACCGAACTCGGCGAGCCAGGCGGCGACGAGCGCCAGGTTCTCCCGCCACTGGGCCTCGGAGATCGGCGGCAGGATCGAGTCCCAGAGGGACAGGAAGGTGCCCCGCAGTTGAAGGCGGCCGTAGGGCCGGGCGAGGAACCACATGTGCAGGTGGGCCGAGCCGTCACCCCACCGGTTGACGTGCACCCGGGCCACGCCGTCGAGGGACCGGATGGCCCGCTCCAGACGTACGGTCATGACGCCCAGCTCGGCAGCCAACAGGTTCGGCAGGTCACCGAGGTCGAGGTGCGTCCGCGATTCGAGGATGAGCACCATGGGCAGCCCGGTCGGCCGGTCCATGGCGCGTACCCGCCACCGCTCCCCGACCCAGATGTAGGCGTCGTCGGGCGCGTTACAGGCGGTGCATTCCCGGAGACCCTCGCCCTTCCGGGGCGGTTCGACCGGGACCGGATCATCGAGTTGCTTCACGTGGAGGTCACCCTCGAAGGGGAACGACGGCCACTGGGTGAAGTCCGGCACTGAGGGAGGGGTGTCGTGCACGACGCTGACCCTAACCGAGTCTGGCACCGGTGTCCCTATCTGAACGATCGATCTCGACAGAGCAAATCGGCACCCGTTGCCGACCCGGCACGTCGGGTCACGGGCCTCTGGTCGACCGGTATCCACAGCCTGCCGAGATCCTGAACACGGGCCGTCATCCACAGGCATGCACCCGCTCCCACGCGCTGTTTCACGTGAAACAGAGGGTGCCTGTGGAAAACCGGTGTGGATAACTTTTCCGCCTGTCGGTCGTTGTCCGCAGACCGCCGAAGAGGGCTGCTGCGACTGTTCGCCGACACCCCCTTTTTGGTGCTGTGCTGCGCGTCTCTCGTTCTCGCGGCGATCCCTGGACGCGTACGGCCACCCTTGAATCGATCATCAGCCGAACGTCCGCCTCAGGTCCGTGGAGGTCTCGCGGGCGCAGTCCGGGGGCACGTTATCCACAGGGTTGGGATAGCTGTGCGCACGCCCGACTCGCCGACGCGCTCAGTGCCGGCGGCCACAGGTCTATATACCGTCGCGCGGGGGGGACGGCTCGTGCACGGCAGCACGCGTCCCATCGGCGTTCCGGCCAGGCCCCCTTCGGTGGCCCGGATCGTCAATTCGGCCGTGATCGACTCGGGTTCGGCGAAGTCGGGTATCCCGCTGCCTCCGATACCCCGACTTCGGTGATCTCGAGTCGATCACGGCCGCTCCGAGATCGATAGCTCCGGGCCACCGCACGATCCGCGGCAGGCACCGACGGCGCCCCCGACGATCGCGGACCGAGCGGGCGAGCGGGCGCGGGGACCGAGCGGACCGAGCGGGCGCGGGGACCGCGGCCGAGGCGAGCGCGCAAAGTCTCAGACGACCGACATGGCACGCGGCCGGATCGCTCAGCGGGGCTGAGAGGCGCACCGAACAGCTCGGTCGACCGCAACCACCCCCACGGCCCTCCGGGACCGCAGCGGGCCGCTCAGCGGTGCGCAGGACGCCCCAAGAGCATCCGCTGGGATCGCCCCGCCTGGCAGCCCTCGCCGGTCGCCGTTTCACGTGAAACAGCGCATCCGACGAACCTGGCCGCGTCGAGGCTCGGACTGCTCACGATCGACTCGTCCGTCGAGCGCCCCCATCAGTGCGGAGCAAGCACACAGCCGGCGAACCAGCGAGCCACAACGACCGCCCAGCGCTCTCCGCAGGAACAGTGAAGGCCTAACCTCGCTCGACTGCTGGCTGCTGCTCCTGCCGGCAACTGATGACCTGCCGGGCGAACGCGAACGCGCCTCGTCGGGGACCCGGACGAGACCGAGCAGGCGGGCACCGTCCGCCAGCCGCCTAGTCGCCAGCCGGGGTCCACTCGCCGTTTCACGTGAAACGGCGAGTGGATACAGAACGGCCGCGCACCCCGGTGGGTAGCGCGGCCGTCAGCGAGAGGAGAGGTCAGCCCTCACCCTCCTCCTGTTGCACTCCGATGATCCCGACGATCCGCTCCAGGTCGTCCACCGTCGCGAACTCAATCGTGATCTTGCCCTTGCTCCGACCGATGTCCACCTTCACCCGGGTGTCGAAGCGGTCCGAGAGCCGGTCGGCGAGATCGTTCAAGGCTGGCGCGTGTGCCTTCGGGCGGCGCTTCGCGGCTTGGCTCTTGGCAGACCCGTCGTTGAGCGTCAGCGCCACGATTTCCTCGGTCGCCCGAACCGACAGGCCTTCGGCCACGATGCGCAACGCCAACTGTTCCTGCGCCTCTGCCTCGTCCAGGCTCAGCAGTGCACGGGCATGCCCAGCCGACAGAATCCCCGCTGCCACCCGGCGCTGCACCTGAGCCGGCAGGTTCAGCAGCCGGATCGTGTTCGAGATCTGTGGGCGACTCCGGCCGATCCGGCGGGCCAGCTCCTCGTGGGTGGCCCCGAATTCCTCCAGCAGTTGCTGGTAGGCAGCGGCCTCTTCGAGAGGGTTGAGGTTGGCCCGGTGGATGTTCTCGAGCAGCGCGTCGCGGAGCATGGCGTCGTCACGGGTGTCCCGGACGATCGCCGGGATGTTCTCCCGCCCCACCGCCTGGGCGGCACGCCAACGCCGCTCACCCATGACGAGTTCGTACTTCTCGTCGTCGAGCTGGCGGACGACGATGGGCTGGAGGAAGCCGACCTCCTGGATCGAGGTCTTGAGTTCTTCCAGTGCCTCCTCGTCGAAGACCTGACGGGGCTGCTTCGGGTTGGGCAGGATCGCGTCGACCGGGATCTCGGCGAAGCGTGCTCCCGGTACCGGGCTGAGAGTGGGCTCCGGTTCGTGGATCGGCACCCCGACGGACACCGCAGGAGCGGCGGCGGTGGCGGCTGCCCCCTCCTGCTCGTTGTCCGGTTCAGCAGCCGTCGCGGTGCCGGCGGCATCCGGCGCCGGTCCGGTCGGGATCAGCGCCCCAAGGCCCCTACCCAGACCGCCCCGAGGACGGTTCTTCATGCCACGCCTCCCAGCGACTCATCCGCACTACGCATTCCGGCCCACCGGCTCCTTGACGCCTCGCTCGGCGATCTCCTGGGCGGCCTCGAAGTAGCTCGTTGCTCCCCGCGAACCGGGATCGTAGGTCATCACCGACTGGCCGTAGCTCGGTGCCTCGGAGACCCGGACGTTGCGGGGGATGACCGCCTGGAGGACCTTGTCACCAAAGTGGTTCCGGACATCCTGCTCGACGGCGTCGGCCAGCCTCGTACGGCGGTCGTACATGGTCAGCAGGATCGTGGAGACGTCGAGCTTCGGATTGAGGTGCTGGCGTACCAGGTTGATGTTGTTGATCAGCTGGTTGAGTCCTTCCAGTGCGTAGTACTCGCACTGGATCGGAATCAGCACCTCCTGCGCGGCCACCAGGGCGTTGACCGTGAGCAGGCCGAGCGAGGGTGGGCAGTCGATGAAGACGTAGTCGAACTGGCCGGGGTAGGCGGCGATGGCGCGGTCCAGCCGCGACTCACGCGCCACCACCGAGACCAGCTCGATCTCCGCACCGGCCAGGTCGATGGTCGCGGGTACGCACCAGAGGTTGGGGATTCCCTCGACCGCCTGCGCCACCTCCACCAGCGGGACGCTGTTGATCAGGCAGTCGTAGACGTCCGGGATGCCGGTGTGGTGCGGGACGTTGAGCCCGGTCGAGGCGTTGCCCTGCGGATCAAGGTCGACCACGAGCACCCGGTTGCCGTGCAGGGCGAGCGCCACCGCAAGGTTGACGGTGGTGGTGGTCTTACCCACGCCGCCCTTCTGGTTGGCGACGCACATGACCCGGGTCCGGTCCGGTCGAGGCATGGTCACCTCGCCACTGGGATTCAGGATCTGCACGGCGCGCATCGCCTCCATAGCCAACGGTGGGTCATCCTCTTCGCGCGTCGACGTTTCACGTGAAACGTACGTGGGGTCAGCGGCCACGGCGGCCAACGACTCGGTCGAAGCGACCGGCGCTTCGGTGACCATCGACGCCGTGTCCGGAACAGCCGCCGCGGTGGGCTGGTGCGGAACCGCCGACTCGAACCGAACCGCCGCGGCGGTGTTGCGACGCCCCGAGCTCGACCGCACCTCGGCGGCGTTGACCGGTCGGCTCAGCCCCTCCGAGGTCCGACGAACGCTCGCAGGCTCCGGGGACGAGCTCTCCGGCCCCGGGCGGTGGTCACGTGAAGCCGGCGGATCGCCTTCTCCTGGCCCGGTCGCGCCGGGAGACCAGCTCGGGTAGTCGGTTTCACGTGAAACGGGATCGTTGGTCGCCCCGGTCACGTGTGGATCGTCGTACCTGCCGTCGTCATGCACCTGTCATCCCTGCCCGCTTCGGATGGTCGGTCCGCGCCCCGGTCAACTTGGCCACACCACGCTCGCAACCCGGAGCGTGTGACCCTCGGGAGCGGTCGGAACCCACGACGTCCACCGACCGCTCCACACTATCGACGCGCGGTCAGCCTACGGCGGACGGGCGCGGCCGGTCCACGTCGGGTTCTCATCTCCTCGTCCATCCGTACCGGTACAACGAGGCAACCCACCGGCCGGAAGCCCGATGGCGCAAAGTGTCAGCGTCGGCGGGAGCGACTGCCCCGGTCGCGTTTGCTCGCCACTGGACGCGGGCCGACCATCCGCTCGCGCACGATCTCCACGACGGTGGTGGGTGGATCGATCACGTCGACGCCACACAGGTGCACGGTCGGCTCACCACCACCCAGCCGCGTCACCACCTCGGCGTGCTGCTCGATCTCCGCAACGGCGGATGACCCTTTCAGTGCCAGCAGACGGCCGCCCCGCACAGCGAGGGGAAGACTCCACGCCGCCAGCCGATCGAGTGGGGCCACGGCGCGGGCGGTCACCACGTCCCCGCTGATCGGATTCCGGCCGCTCGACCCGGTGGCCGCCTCGTCGGCCCGACCCCGGAACACGCGCACCGTCTTCGCCAGGCCGAGTTGCTCGACGACCTCGATCAGGAAGGACGTGCGCCGAGCGAGCGGCTCGATCAGGGTGACAGTGAGGTCGGGCCGTGCGATGGCGAGCACCAGCCCCGGCAGACCGGCGCCGGACCCGACGTCGAGCACCGCCGCGCCGGACGGAATGCGCTCGGCCACCGCGGCGCAGTTGAGCAGGTGACGATCCCAGATGCGGGGCGCCTCTCGAGGGCCGATCAGGCCACGGACGACCCCGTCGGTGGCCAACAGTTCGGCGTAGGCGGCAGCCAGGTCGAGACGGTCACCGAAGAGGGTCAGCGCGGCCGGTGCCAACTCGGGCGGCAGGGCCGCGTCGTCCGGTGAAGGCACAGTGCCGGATCCAGCAGGGTCGGTGTCCGGAGTGGACGGTCGGACAGGCGACGGCCCGGGCGGCGTACCGCCCGGGCCGGACACGGCGTCGGCCGTGTTGTCGTCGTGGGTCACCCGGTCAGTCCGCCGGCCGTACGACGATGCGCCGGTTCGGCTCCACACCCTCGGACTCGCTGGCCACACCGGACATGGCGTTGACCACGTCGTGCACGCACTTGCGCTCGAACGCGGACATCGCGTCCAGGCGCACCGGCTCGCCGTACTCCTTGACCTTCTCGACGGCGTTCTTGGCGACGGCGGCGAGTTCCTTGCGGCGGTTCGCCCGGTAGCCGCCGACGTCGAGCAGCAGGCGGCTCGGCGTGCCGGTCTGCCGGAAGACGGCGAGGCGGGTCAGCTCCTGGAGGGCCTCAAGGGTGGCCCCGCGCTGACCGACCAGGTTCTGCAGACGCTCGCCGACCACCTCGACCATGGGGCGTCCCGCGGCGACCAGCTCGTCGATGTCGCCGTCGTAGTCGAGGATGTCGAGCAGCCCCTCGACGTAGTCGGCCGCGATCTCGCTCTGCCGGAACAGATCGCCCTCGCCGACGGCCTTCTTCGACCGGGTGCCGGACGCGGCGGTGTCGGTGTCGTCGTCCGCCTCAGTGTCGTCGTCGTCCTCGGTGTCGTCGCCGTCCACCGCGAGCGTCGCGGTCTCCTCCTCGTCCAGGGGCTGCTCGGTGCGGGGGATGCTGGTCTCGGTCACGGTCTCATCTCCGTACTCGCTCGGCCGGACCGTCGGGTCCGACTGGTTTCCCGGGGCCGGCGGGAGGTCGCCGGTGCCCACGGGCACGTCTGTACGGGCAGTGTCGCCCGTGGCCGCGCGGCGCGCGGTCGGTTCCGTCCGGCGCCGGCCATGCGGCGGCTGCGCGGTGCGGAACGGGCCGCCGTCGGTTCACCGGCGGCGGCCCTTGCCGGTCAGCCCTGCCGCTTGGCGGGGCGACCCTTCTTCGGGTTGTTCATCGGCTTGGCACCCGGCTTCGGCCCGGCCACCTTGGGAGCGGCGGCCTTGACCGGCGCCGCCGGAGCCGTCTTGCCCCGACCGAACAGGCCACCGGACTTGGCGGGCTGCACCGGGTTGCGGCTGGCGGCGGGGGCGGTGGCCTTCTTGGCGGTCACCGGCGGCGGGAACTTCCGCAGCACCCACTGCTGCTGGCCGAGGGTGAAGAGGTTGTTGGTGACCCAGTAGATGATCACACCGATCGGGAAGATCGCGCCGGAGATCAGCAGCGAGGCAGGGATGCCGTAGAGCATCAGTCGCTGGATCATCCGCTGCTGCGGGTCCTCGGCCCAGCCGGTCTTGAGGATCATCTGACGGCTGGTCAGGTAGGTGGTCGCGATCATGACCAGGACCAGGACACCGGCGATGACCTTGACGGTGGTGCCGTTGGCGCCGAGGCTGGCCAGCTCGTCGGCGGTGGAGCCGAACTTGCCGGCGATGGGGGCGGTGAAGAGCTTCGCCTGCGAGGCGCTCTGGAACTGGTCGGCGGTCCAGCCGTACAGCGTCTTGTTCTGCTTGTCCGGGTCGAGGCGGCGCAGCACGTGGAAGAGGCCGAGGAAGACCGGGATCTGAAGGAACATCGGAAGGCAACCCATCAGCGGGTTGGCCTTCTCCTTCTTGTACAGCTCCATCATTTCTTTCTGGAGCGTCTCCCGGTCACCCTTGTGCTTCTCCTGCAGCTCCTTGACCTTGGGCTGGAGTGCCTGCATGGCCCGCTGGGACTTGATCTGCTTGACAAAGACGGGGAACAGGATCACCCGGACGGTGACCACCAGGAAGATGATCGCCAGGATCCAGGCGAAGTTGGTGCCGATCACCGCGCCGACGGGCACCCCGATGGCGTCCCAGGCAGAGTGCCAGGTCAGCAGGATCCACGAAATCGCGTAGTAGATCCAGTCGAGACTCAATTCGGGGCTCCAGTCACATCAGCGCGGCGGCGGCCGCCCGGCTCCGGTACCGGGTCATGTCCACCAGGGTGAAAGGGGTGGCAGCGCAACAGCCGCCGGACCGCCAGCACGGCTCCCCGGAGCGCGCCGTGCCGCACGACCGCCTCCTGGGCGTAAGCACTGCACGACGGGTAGAACCGACAGCGGGCCGGCAGTGCCGGACTTATCCACCGACGGTACGCGATGATGGGCGCGATCAGCACCTTGGCACCGGTTGTCGACGGGCGTGCGCCGGTCTGCCCGGTGTCGCTCATCGAGGCCGCCGCTCGCGGGGTGACCGGGCGACCGCGAGGGCGGCGTCCAGGTCGGTGGCGAGCCGAGAGTACGACGCCTGCGCCGCCGCGGGGAGCGCCCGGACGACCAGGGTGCTGCCGGACGGCAGGTCGACCAACCGTTCCCGGACCAGCGCGCGCAGTCGACGCCGGACCCGGTTACGGGTCACCGCGTTACCGACGGCCTTGGACACGACGAAGCCGGCACGGGACGGTACGGAGAGCTGCTCCGCACTGTTGTCCCGCACCGGCTCCGGCGAGGCAGGTGTGCTGGGGTCGGCGATCACCGGCACGGTCAGATGGACCACGACGGCACCACGCCCGGCGCGCCGGCCACCACGAACCGCTGCGGCGAAGTCAGTGCTGCGCCGCAGTCGCTGTGCGGCGGCCAGCACGACTGCCCACGTCCCCTGGACCGGCCCGGTCGGCTCAGGCCGACAGGGTGGTGCGACCCTTGGCGCGACGGCTCGAGAGGATGGCACGGCCGGCACGGGTGCGCATGCGCAGCCGGAAGCCGTGGGTCTTCGCGCGCCGGCGGTTGTTCGGCTGGTAGGTGCGCTTGCTCACGTCAGGCTCTCCGTTTTCGTACGCGCCCCGAACGACGGAATCGCCGGGGTCGTGTGGTGGTCCAGGCCACCTCGACGGTGGCCCACGATCGGTGCTGTCCGGCGGAGCGGGACCTCGGCGATGCGGGGATGCGACCGTGGACAGCAAGCACCCATCACCCTAGCAGAGGGCGAGAAAGCAGCCGTTCCAGCCTACGCAGGGGGGCAATGACCGTCAAACACCTCGGGCGGGGGTCAACGGGACGCGCCCGAGGCCGAAGGTTGGTTTTCGCTGATGCCGAGAAGGCCCCCGCCGCGTCGCCGGTTGATGGCGCAGGGACAACGCTGTTACCGTGCCCGATTGCGGTGAGCGTCGGAAGCTCCGGTCGTCGCACAGGCAAGACCGGACCAGGTAGTGAATCGTTCGGCACGGTGAACCCGCTTCAGCGCCCGTTCAGGCAGGGGCAGGTCCCACCCGCGTCCGGCGGAGGCCACAATCGGTCGGTACACAGGCTGTGGATAACTTGTGGATGACCACCGGTCGACCGTCAGGTGGGTGTTGTTCCACCCGCGAACGCGGCGGGCCCGGGACGGCCGGCTGGCAGACAGCGGCGGCCGGGAGCAGAGGCGAGGGGGTGGCACGACGGTGGCCGGTACGACCGACCTTGCCGCAGTGTGGTTAGCGGCGACCGACGAGCTCGCCGACGAGATCATCTCCGCACAGCAGCGTGCCTACCTCCGACTGACCCGGCTGCGGGCGATAGTCGAGGACACCGCACTGCTCTCCGTCCCGGACGCCTTCACCCGTGACGTGATCGAGTCCCGGCTCCGCCCGGCGATCACCGAGGCCCTCACCCGCCGGCTGGGTCGGCCGATCCAGGTGGCGGTCACCGTCCGGGTCGCCGAGGACGCCGCCGGCCGACCGGCCGGCACCGTCTACCGCAGTGCTCCGGAGACCGGGCCGTTCGACGTCGAGGGTCCGGCTGCCGACCCCTTCGACGACCAGGGCGCTCGGCCGTCCGCCGACCCGATGATCCCCGAGCAGACCCACGCCGGGCACGCGCCCGAGCCGACCGCGCCACCCGCACCTGCGGGTCCGCCCGCCGCGCCGGCCGTCGACGCGCACCGCCCAGGGCTGATTCCCGCCAGCAGGGACGGGCAGGAGGCGTTGTTCAGCACCGCCTTCGCTGAGCCCATGCGTACCCCCCGGCCCGGGCCCGACCGGCGTGGCTACGACGAGCAGGCCGCCCGGCTGGACCCGCCGGGCCCGGACACCCGGCCCTACGAGCCCCGCTACCGGGAAGAGTCGGCGTCTCCGCGCGACCAGCACGTGATCCGCGCGCTCCCTCGGGACACCGGCACGGACAGCGGCCCGGGCCGTAGCGGCGTGGAGCACCGGACCGGTGGTCGGGACGACCGCCGGCTGCCCGGTGCCGACACCGGCGGTAACCGGCTCAACCCGAAGTACATGTTCGAGACGTTCGTCATCGGATCGTCCAACCGCTTCGCGCACGCGGCGAGCGTGGCGGTGGCGGAGTCACCGGCGAAGGCGTACAACCCGCTCTTCATCTACGGGCACTCCGGTCTTGGCAAGACGCACCTGCTGCACGCCATCGGGCACTACGCCACGACCCTCGGCAACGCCCGCTCGGTCCGGTACGTCTCGACCGAGGAATTCACCAACGACTTCATCAACTCGCTCCGGGACGACAAGACCAGCGCGTTCCAGCGGCGCTACCGCGACGTCGACATCCTCCTGATCGACGACATCCAGTTCCTGGAGAACCGCGAGCGCACCCAGGAGGAGTTCTTCCACACCTTCAACACCCTGCACAACGCCAACAAGCAGATCGTGATCACCTCCGACCGGTCGCCGCGCCAGCTGGCCACCCTGGAGGACCGGATGCGAACCCGGTTCGAGTGGGGGTTGCTGGCCGACATCCAGCCGCCGGACCTGGAGACCCGGATCGCGATCCTGCAGAAGAAGGCGGCGCAGGAGCGGATGTACGCCCCGCCGGACGTGTTGGAGTTCATCGCCTCCCGGGTGTCGAACTCGATCCGGGAACTGGAGGGGGCGCTGATCCGGGTGACGGCGTTCGCCAGCCTGACCCGGTCGACCGTCGAGCTGTCCCTGGCCGAGGAGGTGCTCCGGGACTTCATGCCCGACGGCGCCGGGCCGGAGATCAACGCCGACCAGATCATGGCGTCGACGGCTGACTACTTCGGTGTGAGCCTGGAGGACCTCCGGGGCCAGTCCAGGTCCCGCGTGCTCGTCAACGCGCGGCAGGTGGCCATGTACCTGTGTCGGGAGTTGACCGAGCTGTCGCTGCCCCGGATCGGGCAGGCCTTCGGCGGTCGGGACCACACCACTGTGATGCACGCCGACCGGAAGATCCGGCAGCAGATGGCGGAGCGCCGCTCTCTCTACAACCAGATCGCCGAGCTGACCAACCGGATCAAGCAGAACAGCTGAGGCGAACGCCGGCCGTCGTGACGGCGCACAGCCCGGGACACGCCCGGCCGGATCTCCGGTCGGGCGTACTTTTTTCGGTTCCCGAGTGGACTCTCGACATGGTGTAGGCCACAGGATCGAGCCCGTGACCGCCTCGCCTCCCACTCGTTGTCCACAGCTCGTTGTCCACCGCCGGTGGATAACTACGGTACGTCCGGCGACGGTTACCCACAGGCTGTGGAGAAACCCTGTGTACGAGGCTGTGGACGCCTGGGGACAACCGGCACGTTATCCACCGATGACCGTCGACCTGTGTACGAGCTGTTGAAGGTTCTGGGGATGACGGCAATGGTGATCTTCATCGTCGTCCACAGGCTTGGGGAGAAAGTCGGTGGATTACCGGTGGACAACCGGTGGACGACGGTGGACAACCAGTGGACGAGAGCGGGCTGTGGACACGCAAGCAAGTTGTACCCCCGGTTCTCCACAGCTAAATCACCGGTGGATAACCTGTCTGAGCTGCGCAGACCTGGCTTTTCCACAGTTTGCACAGGTGCGATGAAGACGATGAGTTATCTCTTCTAAGAGAACAAAAACCAATCATCACCGTTGGGCTTTCTGTGGATCGGGCCGAACGCTGCCGGATCAGCCGGTCAGCATCGACACGATCCGTGGGGTCGGGCGCACAGCCGATACCCCCGCGCCCTAAGGTGCGATGGGTACCCGCACGGTCGGGCGGGACGGTAGGCAGCGGTCGGCATGAGAGAGTTGTCGCTGACGTCGACGCGGAGGCATTGATGAAGTTCCGAGTGGAGCGCGACGCGCTCGCCGAGGCCGTGGCGTGGACCGCGAAGAGCCTGCCCAACCGGCCGTCCGTACCGGTGCTCGCCGGGGTGATGCTCCGGGTCACCGACGGCAACCTGCGGGTTTCCGGCTTCGACTACGAGGTCTCCAGCCAGGTGACCGTCGAGGTGCAGGGGGACGCCGACGGCGCCGCCCTCGTCTCCGGTCGCCTGCTCGCCGAGATCACCAAGGCGTTGCCGGCCAAGCCGGTGGACATCGCCGCGGTCGGCGCGCACCTCGAGTTGGTCTGCGGCAGCGCCCGGTTCACCCTTCCCACCATGCCGGTGGAGGACTACCCGGCACTGCCCGAGATGCCGCAGAGCGCCGGCACTGTCGATGCCGCCGCGTTCGCCACGGCGGTCTCCCAGGTGGCCATCGCGGCCGGCCGGGACGAGACCCTTCCGATGATGACCGGCGTACGCGTCGAGCTCTCCGGCAGCACGCTCTCGATGCTCGCCACCGACCGCTACCGGTTGGCCCTGCGTGAGATCCAGTGGCGGCCGGACGACCCCGACGTGAGCATCAACGCCCTGGTGCCGGCCCGCACCCTGAACGACACCGCCAAGGCCCTCGGCCCGCTGGGTGGCGAGGTCACCCTCGCTCTGGCCCAGGGTGCTGCGGGCGAGGGCATGGTCGGCCTGGCCGGTGGCACCCGACGCACCACCAGCCGCCTGCTCGACGGCGCCAACTACCCGCCGGTCCGGTCGCTCTTCCCGGCCACCCACAACGCCGAGGCCCGGGTGCCGGTCAGCACCCTGATCGAGGTCGTCAAGCGGGTCGCCCTGGTTGCCGAGCGGACCACCCCGGTGCTGCTGAGCTTCAGCGCCGACGGCCTGGTGGTGGAGGCCGGTGGTTCCGAGGAGGCCCGCGCCAGCGAGGCGATGGAGGCCACCTTCACCGGTGACGCGCTGACCATCGGGTTCAACCCGCAGTACCTCATCGACGGCCTGGCAAACCTGGGCTCCCAGACGGCAGTCCTGTCGTTCGTCGACGCCTTCAAGCCCGCCGTGATCTCCCCCGCCGGCGAGGATGGCGACGTCATTCCCGGGTACCGGTACCTCATCATGCCGATCCGCGTCTCTCGCTGATCGCGCCCAGCAACAAAGATCCACGGAGGTACACACAGATGCAGCTCGGCCTTGTAGGACTCGGCCGTATGGGCGGCAACATGCGGGAGAGGTTGCGCGCCGCTGGTCACGAAATCGTCGGCTTCGACCACAACGCGCAGATCAGTGACGTCGCATCCCTCGCGGGCCTGGCAGAGAAGCTCGAGTCGCCGCGCGCGGTCTGGGTCATGGTGCCCGCCGGCGTCACCGACGCGACCATCGACGAGCTGGCCGCTGTGCTCGGCGAGGGCGACATCATCATCGACGGCGGCAACTCGCGGTTCAGCGACGACGCGCCCCGAGCCGAACGGCTCAACGAGCGGGGCATCGGCTACCTCGACGTCGGCGTCTCCGGCGGCGTCTGGGGCCGGCAGAACGGCTACGGGCTGATGGTCGGCGGTGCCCAGGAGCACGTGGACCGGCTGATGCCGATCTTCGACGCTCTCAAGCCGGAGGGCGAGTTCGGTTTCGTGCACGCCGGGCCGGTCGGCGCCGGGCACTACTCGAAGATGGTGCACAACGGCATCGAGTACGGCCTGATGCACGCCTACGCCGAGGGCTACGAGCTGATGGCGGCCTCCGAGTTGGTGACCAACGTGCCGGGCGTCATCAAGTCCTGGCGGGAGGGCACCGTCGTCCGCTCCTGGCTGCTCGACCTGCTGGACCGGGCGCTCGACGAGGACCCGGAGCTGGCCGACCTGAGCGGCTACACCGAGGACACCGGCGAGGGTCGGTGGACCGTCGACGAGGCGGTCCGGCTGGCCGTACCGCTGAATGTGATCACCGCTTCGCTGTTCGCCCGGTTCGCCTCGCGACAGGACGACTCGCCCGCCATGAAGGCCGTCTCCGCGCTGCGTCAGCAGTTCGGCGGCCACGCCGTCCACAAGCGCTGAGCGGTATCGACACCCGGTGTACGTCCAACGGTTGGAACTGGTCGACTTCCGCTCGTACGAGCGGGTGGCCGTCGATCTCCAACCGGGGGCGAACGTCCTGATCGGCGCCAACGGTGTCGGCAAGACGAATCTCGTCGAGGCGTTGGGCTACGTGGCGACCCTGGACTCGCATCGGGTCGCCACCGACGCACCACTCGTGCGGATGGGTGCCACGTCGGCGGTGATCCGCTGCGCGGTGGCGCACGACGGGCGGGAACTCCTGGTCGAGTTGGAGATCGTGCCCGGCAAGGCCAACCGCGCCAGGCTGGGCCGGTCACCGGCGCGGCGGGCCCGGGACGTGCTGGGCGCCCTGCGACTCGTGCTCTTCGCTCCGGAGGACCTTGAGCTGGTCCGGGGCGACCCGGCCGAGCGTCGCCGCTACCTGGACGATCTGCTGGTCAGCCGCCAACCGCGGTACGCCGGTGTCCGGGCCGACTACGAGCGGGTCGTCAAACAGCGCAACGCCCTGCTGCGCACCGCGTACCTGGCCCGCAAGACCGGTGGGTCCCGGGGCGGCGACCTCGGCACCCTCGCGGTCTGGGACACCCACCTCGCCCAGCACGGGGCCGAGCTGCTCGCCGGCCGCCTGGAGCTGGTGGCCGCGCTCACCCCGCATGTCGCGAAGGCGTACGACGCGGTGGCCGCCGGCCGGGGTGCGGCCAGCATCACCTACCGACCCTCGGTCGACCTGGCCGAGCCGACCACCGATCGGGCGGTGTTGGCGGAGGCCCTCGCCGCGGCCCTGGTCGCGTCCCGCTCCGCCGAGATCGAACGGGGCACCACCCTGGTCGGCCCGCACCGCGACGAGCTGGCGCTGGCCCTTGGGCCACTGCCCGCCAAGGGGTACGCCAGCCACGGGGAGTCGTGGTCGTTCGCGCTCGCGCTGCGGCTGGCCGGTTACGACCTCCTGCGGGCCGACGGCATCGAGCCGGTGCTGGTGCTCGACGACGTCTTCGCCGAGTTGGACACCGGCCGCCGGGAGCGGCTGGCGGAGCTGGTCGGCGGGGCGAGTCAGCTGTTGGTCACCTGCGCGGTGGACGACGACGTGCCGGCAGCCCTGCGTGGCAGCCGCTACCGGGTCGGCGAAGGGACGGTACGTCGTGTCGAATGAGTCAGGCGTCAGCCGTCCCCAGAAGGGCGGAGGCGACACAGCGGGTGCGCGTACCCCCGGGGCGGAATCGACCGGCGGTGAGCCGGCGGCTGCCGCCAGTGGGCCGGAGTTGGCTCGGGCGGTGCTCGACGCGGCGTTGTCCAAGCGGCAGGCGGCGGCTCGCGCGCGGCGTACCCCTGGGGGTGCGGGCGGCGATGCTGCCGGCGGCTCGGGGCGGCGGTTGCGGGGCTACTCCGGCCCGGGCCCCGACCCCCGCGATCCGCAGCCGCTCGGTGCGGTGCTGAACCGGTTGGTGAAGGCGCGTGGCTGGCAGCAGCCGGCGGCCGAGGCCACCGTGTTCGGTGCCTGGGAGCGGGTCGTCGGCGCGGAGGTCGCCCAGAACAGCCGTCCGGTCAAGCTGGAGAACGGTGAGTTGACCGTGGAGGCGCGGTCGACGGCCTGGGCCACCCAACTGCGGCTGCTGGCCGGTTCGCTGCTCAAGCAGATCGCCAGCGAGGTCGGCCACAACGTGGTGCGAAAGCTGCACATCCACGGGCCGGCGGCGCCGTCGTGGTCGAAGGGGCCGCGCCGGGTACGCGGGCGGGGCCCACGCGACACGTACGGCTGACCGAGCCTCAGCCCCGTCGGTTGGCCTCGCGGGTGGCCCGCTTGAGTTCGCGTTGTTCCCGGGTGTAGCGCTTGCGTTCGGCCAGGTCCTGTTTCCACGCCTCGCGGGCCTCGGCGGAGCCGCCCTGCACCGCGCCCTTCACACCGTCGGCCGGGCCGGCGAGGTGCCGGAAGGCCCAGCGTAGGAGTCGGCCGCCCTCGCCCGGAGCCCTGGTGACCGCGTCGTCGTCGCTCATCTGCCGCCCTCTCCCACGTTGTCCCGCTGATCATTGGGACACCAACAGTTGGTGTACCAATGATTGGTACGATAGCCATCGTGGACGGGGAGGGCAACCGATGAGCGAGAGACCGCAGGGCGTCGACCCGTTGGCGCTGGAACAGCAGGTCTGCTTCGCCCTGTCGGTCGCTGCGCGCAGTGTGGTGGCGGTCTACCGGCCACTGCTGGAACCGATGGGGCTGACCCATCCGCAGTACCTGGTCATGTTGGCGCTCTGGCAGCACGCACCGTTGTCCGGTCGCGACCTCAGCCGCCTGTTGCAGCTCGATCCGGGCACCCTGTCACCCCTGCTCAAGCGGCTCGAAGCGGCCGGCTACCTGCGCCGGGAACGCGACCCCAGCGACGAGCGCAGCCTCGCCGTCACCCTGACCGCCAGCGGTGCCGCGCTCCGCAGCCAGGCCGAGCTGATCCCGGCCGCGATCGTGCAGCGCCTCGGGCTGCCCGTCGAGGACCTGCAACACCTGCACGGGGTGCTCACCCAGCTGATCGCGGCCGCCAATCGACCGACGGGCGGCGCAGCGGCTGAAGGGACCCGCGCGGGTCAGGCGTCGGCGTAGACGGCGAAGCCGCGTTCCGCGCAGCGCCGGTAGAACGCCGCGAGCACGCCCAGCTCGGCACAGGTGAAGTTCCACTGCGGCGGGTCGCCGCGCTCGTCGCGCAGCGCGTCGAGCCGGCTCTCCAGCCATCGCAACTGTTGTTCGGCCAGCCTGCCGTCGCCGAGTAGGGAACGCAGCACGGTGCTCACCGACTCGAAGGTGACCGCCTCGCCGTACGCCCGGTGCCCCGCGACGAACCTCTCGATCCCGCTGGCGATCCAGGAGCAGCCGTCCGGGTCGATCACCGGGTCCTCGTCCTCGGCGGCGGCGTCTGTGGCGTACAACACACCTTCGAGGCCGAGGAGCAGATCCACCAATTCGGTGTACGCGGTCGCCCGGATGGTGCCGGTCTTCGCGATCAGCTCGGCCAGGGCGGCCGTCGGCGCGGAGATTCGCGGCAGGTCGACGATCTCGCCGAAGTCGACGAACTCGGCCGGCGCCACCGGATCGTAGAAGCGGCCGGTCCGCGGCCAGTGCACCGCGACGTTGTCCAGCCCCATCTGTCACCTCTTCAAGAGCACGTGTCGGGTCGATCGAGTCGATCGTCCCGGTTCCAGGCCGTAAAGATCAAGGCTGGTTCCGGGGCGCCGCAAACGTACGGCACGGACGCCCCGGCCGCGACCCCCGACCCGCCCGGGCGCGGGTCAACCCGTTCGGCGGCGGCGCGTGCGATCCGAGCCTGGCGTGTGGGGGGAGTCGTGGGCGACGGGGTTCTGCCGGCTATGGACTTCTCAGCCGCCTCTCTGAGGGTGCCGAGTGGTGGTTCTGTCCCCTGGGCACAGTAGGATTGACAGCGAGACGAAGACTCGGTGCGGGGGGCGGGGCCGGTGGCCCAGGTTCATTCTCCACGTCGGGTCGAGCCGATCGCGATCCGCGGGCAACCGCGGCGACCGGCGCGTTCGACCCGCTGTCCGGAGGTCTCCGGCACCGGTCCGCGCGCCGACGTCGCGTCCTGTCCGCCGAACCCGCGCCAGCTGCGCCCTACCGGCGCAGCTGACGCGAGAAAGTGGCCGAGGGTGGCAGCGCAGGAAAAGCAGGAGTACGGCGCAGAGTCGATCACCGTTCTCGAAGGGCTGGAGGCGGTCCGCAAGCGGCCCGGTATGTACATCGGGTCCACCGGCGAGCGCGGTCTGCACCACCTCGTCTGGGAGGTTGTGGACAACGCTGTCGACGAGGCGCTCGCCGGATACTGCGACACCATCGACGTGGTGCTGTTGGCCGACGGTGGCGTCCGGGTCACCGACAACGGCCGTGGTTTCCCGGTCGACCTCCACCCAAAGCTCAAGAAGCCGGGTGTCGAGGTCGCGCTGACCGTGCTGCACGCGGGTGGCAAGTTCGACGGCAAGGCGTACGCGGTCTCCGGTGGTCTGCACGGCGTCGGCGTCTCCGTGGTGAACGCGCTCTCCACCCGGATGGCCGTGGAGATCCACAAGTCCGGGTTCGTCTGGCGGCAGCAGTACACCAACTCCAAGCCGGGCACGCTGGAGAAGGGCGAGACCACCGACCGCAGCGGCTCGGCGGTGTCCTTCTGGCCCGACCCCGACGTGTTCGAGACCGTCGACTTCGACTTCCAGACCATCTACCGGCGACTCCAGGAGATGGCCTTCCTCAACCGCGCCCTGCGCATCCACCTGCTCGACGAGCGGGTCGCCGAGGAGGAGGACGGCCGGCAGCGCGAGGTCACCTTCTACTACGAGGGTGGCATCTCCGACTTCGTCCGGCACCTCAACGCCTCGAAGAACCCGATCCACAAGACAGTGGTCGAGTTCGGCGCCGAGGAAGAGGGCATGTCCGTCGAGATCGCCATGCAGTGGAACGAGTCGTACGGCGAGTCGGTCTACACGTTCGCCAACACGATCAACACGCATGAGGGCGGCACCCACGAGGAGGGCTTCCGGTCCGCGCTGACCAGCGTGGTCAACCGGTACGGCACCGACAAGAAGCTGCTCAAGGGCGACGAGAAGCTCTCCGGCGAGGACATCCGTGAAGGGCTCGCGGCGATCATCTCGGTCAAGTTGGCCAACCCGCAGTTCGAGGGCCAGACGAAGACCAAGCTCGGCAACACCCCGGTGAAGAGCTTCGTGCAGCGGGTCTGCAACGAGTGGTTGGTCGACTGGTTCGACCGCAACCCGGCCGAGGCCAAGATGATCATCACGAAGGCCTCCCAGGCGGCCCGGGCCCGGATCGCCGCGCAGCAGGCGCGCAAGCTGGCCCGGCGTAAGTCGCTGCTGGAGTCCGGCTCCATGCCGGGCAAGCTGGCCGACTGCCAGTCCACCGACCCGCGCGAGTCCGAGGTGTTCATCGTCGAGGGCGACTCGGCCGGTGGCTCGGCGAAGCAGGGTCGGGACCCGCGCACGCAGGCGATCCTGCCGATCCGCGGCAAGATCCTCAACGTGGAGAAGGCCCGGATCGACCGGGTTCTGAAGAACAACGAGGTCCAGGCGCTGATCACCGCGCTGGGCACCGGCATCCACGACGACTTCGACATGGAGAAGCTGCGGTACCACAAGGTGGTGCTGATGGCCGACGCGGACGTCGACGGCCAGCACATCCAGACGCTGCTGCTCACCCTGCTGTTCCGCTTCATGCGTCCACTTGTCGAGCTGGGGCACGTCTACCTGGCTGCTCCGCCGCTCTACAAGATCAAGTGGAACAAGAAGGGCGACGACGCGCAGTACGCGTACTCCGACCGTGAGCGGGACGGGCTGATCGCGCTGCGCCAGCAGAAGAAGGCCAACGCCAAGCCGGACGACATCCAGCGCTTCAAGGGCCTCGGCGAGATGAACTATCCCGAGCTGTGGGAAACCACGATGAACCCGGCGACGCGTACATTGCGTCAGGTCACTCTCGACGACGCGGCCACGGCCGACGAGTTGTTCAGTGTGCTGATGGGTGAGGACGTCGAGGCGCGCCGGTCGTTCATCCAGCGCAACGCCAAGGACGTGCGATTCCTGGACATCTGACGGACTGCTGTGGATCGGCCGGGTGCTGCCCGGTCGATCCACCGGTCCACAGAGTTATCCACAGCATGGCCGGTATCCACAGCGGTTATCCACAGCACGAAAACGACACTGAGTCTGATAAGGGTATACAGTGACCGATTCTCCCGAGTCCACACCGAACGAGCCCGAGGTCCCCGCCGAGGCCATCGCCGCGGTGGTTGCGCACGACCGGATCGAACCGGTCGGGCTCGAGGTGGAGATGCAGCGCTCCTACCTCGACTACGCGATGAGCGTCATCGTCGGGCGTGCGCTGCCGGACGTCCGGGACGGCCTCAAGCCGGTCCACCGCAAGATCCTCTACGCCATGTTCGACTCCGGCTACCGTCCGGACCGCGGCTACGTTAAGTGCTCCCGCGTCGTCGGCGACGTGATGGGCCAGTTCCACCCACACGGCGACTCGGCGATCTACGACGCGCTGGTCCGGATGGCGCAGACCTGGTCGCTGCGCTACCCGCTGGTCGACGGCAACGGCAACTTCGGCTCGCCGGGTAACGACCCGGCCGCCGCCATGCGATACACCGAGTGCAAGCTCGACCCGCTCGCCATGGAGATGCTGCGGGACATCGACGAGGACACCGTCGACCTGCAGGACAACTACGACGGCCGGGCCAAGGAGCCCACGATCCTGCCGTCGCGGATCCCCAACCTGCTGGTGAACGGCTCCGAGGGCATCGCGGTCGGCATGGCCACCAAGATCCCGCCGCACAACCTCCGTGAGATCGGCGCGGCCGTGCAGTGGTGCCTGGAGCACCCGGAGGAGGACGAGGAGACCACCCTCGAGGCGCTGCTCGGCATCGTCAAGGGCCCGGACTTCCCCACCCACGGTCTGATCGTCGGCACGACCGCCATCCAGGACGCCTACCGCACCGGTCGTGGCTCGATCCGGATGCGCGCCGTGGTGGAGGTCGAGGAGGACAAGCGGGGTCGGCCCTGCCTGGTCGTCAGCGAGCTGCCCTACCAGGTCAACCCGGACAACCTCGCCGAGCGGATCGCCGAGCTGATCAAGGAGGGCAAGCTCGCCGGCATCGCCGACATCCGCGACGAGTCCTCCGGTCGTACCGGTATGCGGATCGTGCTGGTGCTCAAGCGCGACGCGGTCGCGAAGGTCGTGCTGAACAACCTCTACAAGCACACCCAGCTCCAGGAGACGTTCGGCGCCAACATGCTGGCGCTGGTCGACGGGGTGCCGCGCACGCTCAACCTGGCCCAGTTCATCCGCTACTACGTCGAGCACCAGATCGACGTGATCCGCCGGCGGACGGCGTTCCGGCTCCGCAAGGCCGAGGAGCGGGCACACATCCTGCGGGGTCTGTCCAAGGCGCTGGACGCCCTGGACGAGGTGATCGCGCTCATCCGGCGTTCGCCGACGGTGGAGGACGCGCGGCAGGGCCTGATCCGACTGCTGGACATCGACGAGATCCAGGCGACCGCGATCCTGGACATGCAGCTGCGTCGTCTCGCCGCGTTGGAGCGGCAGCGGATCCTCGACGACCTGGCCAAGCTCGAGATCGAGATCGCCGACCTGAAGGACATCCTCGCCAAGCCGGAGCGGCAGCGGAAGATCGTCTCGGAGGAGCTGGGCGAGATCGTCGCCAAGTGGGGCGACGATCGGCGTACGCAGATCATCCCGTTCGACGGCGAGGTCTCGATGGAGGACCTCATCGCCCGCGAGGACGTGGTCGTGACGATCACCCGGACGGGGTACGCCAAGCGGACCAAGGTCGATCTCTACCGCTCCCAGCGGCGCGGCGGCAAGGGCGTCAGTGGCGCCACGCTGCGGCAGGACGACATCGTCAGCCACTTCTTCGTATGCTCGACCCACGACTGGATCCTGTTCTTCACGAACAAGGGGCGTGTGTACCGGGCCAAGGCGTACGAGTTGCCGGAGGCCAGTAGGGTAGCCAAGGGCCAACACGTGGCCAACCTGCTCGCCTTCCAACCGGACGAGCAGATAGCGCAGATCATTGAGATCCCGAACTACCAGGTAGCCCCCTATCTGGTACTGGCCACGAAGAACGGCCTGGTGAAGAAGACGCGGCTCGAGGAGTTCGACTCCAACCGTTCCGGCGGCATCATCGCGATCAACCTGCGCGATGAGGACGAGCTGGTCGGTGCTGCGTTGGTTGCGCCGGAGAACGACCTGCTGCTGGTCTCCAAGAAGGCGCAGGCGATCCGGTTCAACGCCTCGGACGAGGCGTTGCGGCCGATGGGCCGGGCCACCTCGGGCGTGATCGGCATGCGCTTCACGGACGACGACGTCCTGCTCGCCATGGAGGTCGTCCGGGAGGGTCTGGACGTTCTGGTGGCCACGAACGGGGGATACGCGAAGCGCACCCCGATCGAGGAATACCCGGTGCAGGGCCGGGGAGGTAAGGGCGTGTTGACCGCGAAGATCACCGAACGGCGCGGTGGTCTGGTCGGCGCGGTGGTGATCGATCCGGACGACGAGCTGTTCGCGATCACCAGCAATGGTGGTGTCATTCGGACTCCGGTGAAGCCTGTACGCCGTACGCGTGACCGGAACACAATGGGGGTCAAGCTGATGGACCTCCCGGACGGCGTGACTATCGTGGCGATTGCTCGCAATGCCGACGAGCCTGACGAACAGGACTAGTTGAATGACGGAGACACAGGCGAAGTCGGGGAACACGGGGACCTCGGCCAACCCGGTCGACGAGGAGGCCGCCAAGGGCGGCACACCAGCGACCGGCCGCGCGGCCGTGGGCCGGGCGACGGTCCCTGCCGACGCGCCTGCCCCGAAATTCACCAGGGCTCCGGGCATGACACCCCCGCCGGAGCCGCCCGCTGAGGACGCCGGGTCGGCCGACAAGACCGAGGCCTCCGGCACCGACGCGCCGAAGTCGTCCACCGCCGCCACCCCCTCGGGTTCGGCGACGGCGTCTTCGGCCCGTCCGGCGACCACCCAGCCGATCAACGTGCGGCCCGGTCCGGCGGCGTCGACCGGGTCCACCGGCACCCAGCCGCGGATCACACCGGGCATGACGCAGCCGCAGCCCGAGACCGCTCGTACCGCCGCCGCCGGCCGCCCGGCCAGCGGCGGTGGTCTGCCGCCGGGCATCGGCAACGCGTCCGCCGTCGGGGCAGCCCGTGTCGGTGACGCGGTACGCGCTGCGCGTACCTCGGTCAGCTCGGCCGCCTCCCGCGGACCGCGCCGGGCCCGACTGAACCTGAAGCGGATCGACCCCTGGTCCGTGATGAAGTTCGCGTTCGCCGTCTCGGTGGTGCTCTTCATCGTCGTGGTGGTCGCCACGTCGGTGCTCTACCTGGCGTTGGACGCGATGGGCGTGTTCCAGAGCGTCAACGAGAGCCTGAGTGACCTGGTGAACGCCGGCGGTGGGCAGAGCACCAGCGGCTTCCAGATCACCGCCAAGGGCGTGATCCTCAGCTCGGCGCTGATCGGCCTGGTCAACGTGGTGTTGTTCACCGCGCTGGCCACGCTGGGAGCGTTCGTCTACAACGTCTGCGCCGACCTGGTCGGCGGGATCGAGCTGACCCTCGCCGAGCGGGACTGAGCGACCGGGACGCCGGGGCACCGCGTAATGCGGTCGCTCCGGCGTCCCGTACTCAGGTAGGTTTTGGCAGGCGACGACGGCCCGGCTCGCAGGTTCGGACCCCGATTTGGGGCCGGCAGAGCGGATGGGTTAATCTTGCTCGTCGCAACACGGGGCTATAGCTCAGTCGGTTAGAGCGCAGAGCTGATAACTCTGAGGTCGATGGTTCGATTCCATCTAGCCCCACCGCATTGTCGTCCGACGGTAGTCGAGCACGAGGGGTCGCCCCAATGTTCAAGAAGCTGCTGATTGTGGCTGGCGTCGTCGGCGTGGCCGCCGTCGTGTTCAACAAGATCAAGGCCTCGAACGACGAGCGTGCCCTGTGGCACGAGGCGACCACCGCGCCCGACCTGCGCTGACGTCCGGCCGGGCGACGAGCATTCGACGCCCACGCACGGGGCCCTAGCTCAACTGGCAGAGCACTGCCTTTGCAAGGCAGGGGTTAGGGGTTCGAGTCCCCTGGGCTCCACCAGCACTTCCCTCGGTTGATCTCGGTCCGAGTACAGCCATTCGTACAGCCAAGCGGTCACGCCGTCTCCTCCTAGCCGAGAATCCGGTCAAGGGCTGAGGCAGCCTGACGAGCCCGCGTCGGCAGGCAGGTGCAGCGAATCAGCCCGGCCGCCGCATCGGTGGAGGATGCTGCCCCGACTGAGGAGATCCCGCCTTTCACGAGCCGCATGGCATCCAGGATCCTTGCCCTCAAGCCTATGCTTCCCGCGTGATCGTTCGGTGCGTCAAGATCGTGAGTCCCTTCGGTGACGACGTGGAGGAGTACCCCGGCGTTCGAATCGGAGCTCACTATCCGGTGCTTGAGGTCCTGTCAGCTCCCGACGCCTACATGATCCGAATTCTGGATGACAGTGGGGAAGCTCCAGGCACGTTATGGACGCCTGGGATGTTCGAAACGGTTGATCCGCGAATCCCCTCATGTTGGATCGCATCGCTGTCGGACCAAGGAACCTTGCGACTTGCCCCGCGTACCTGGCAACGGCCGGACTTCTGGGGCGACTACTTCAACCGCGAACCGCAGACGTTGGCGGATTTCGAGGCGGGAATGGCGAGCGTCCTTGCCGAGTCTGTGGTCGAGTAGGACGACCATTCACCCGGCCAGCAGCGGCATCGGCGTACAGCCAATCCGGTCACGCCGTCCCCTCCCGGCCGAGAATCCGGTCAATGGCCGAGGCAGCCTGACGAGCCCGCGCCGGCAGAACGTGGCCGTAGGTGTCGGCCGTCATCCGGATCGTGGAGTGCCCGAGCAACTCCATCACCGTCCGCAGCTCCTCGCCCTGGTCGAGCAGGAACGTGGCGAAGGCGTGCCGCAGGTCGTGGAGGTGCAGCCAGTCCAGCCCGGCCGCTGCGCGGAGCTGCTCGAAGCGCCGGTTGACGTTCCGTGGCTCCATCGCGGTGCCAATGGTGCTGGCGAAGACCAGGCCCAGATCCGACCACACCTCCCCGGCCGCGAGCCGTTCCTTGGCCTGGCGCACGCGCTGTGCCTCCAACGCCCGGACGGCCAGAGCCGACAGCGGCAGCGGACGGGCCGATCGGTGCGTCTTCGGTGGCACGAACACCAACCCGTGATCCGTTCGCTGGAGCGTCTGCCGAACGAACAACGCCTTCCCCGGCAGGTCGACATCCGACCACCGCAGGCCCAGCAGCTCAGCCGCCGCAGCCCGGTCGCCAGCGCCAGTACGATCAGCGATTCCAGCCGGTCCCCGGTCAGCACCGCCAACAGCGTCTTGGCTTCCTCGGGCGTCAGCGCTCGCCGCTCGGTCCGACCGAGAGCCGGCGGCTTGGCTGCCTTGGCGACGTTGCGCGCGATCAGGTCCATTCGCTCAGCGTCGGCCAGCGCGACGCGCAGCACGGCGTGCACCTTGATGATGCTGGCCGGCGCGAGTTCGCCCCGCAGCCCGGTAAGGAACCGCTGCACATCGCGAGGCGTCAGTCGATCAAGGCGGCCCGCAAGCGGGCCGCGCCGGCCGCGCTCGGCCTGCTGGCGGCGCAAGCGCCGGCATCGGCCGGCGCGCCGGCCGATGAAGGGCATGCCTCCGGCGGGGGCCAGACGACTCCAGGATGAAGTTGCCGAACGGTTCCGGTTCGTGGGTGGTGGGATGCCATCCCGTCTACCACCGACCCAGGCAGAGCCGAGCAGACCAGGGCCAGGGCGCCAAGGTGGAGCGCCCTACCGTTCTCGGCTGTACCGCCATCCTGGCCTGGAGCACTTCCGCTGCAGATCAGGCACGAGCAGCCCTCAATCGCCACCGGGCGACCCTACCGGGACCGCTACGGGATCCGCTTCCCGCAGCTCGACGGTCCTGGGACCCACGCGACTACCGCCGACCGGATGATCATGTAGAGCATCTGATGAGACGCCACTGTCAAGCATGTCCCGTGACAGGACAGCCGGACTGGCACCGGACTGCCGGCAGTGCTTTGCAAGTTTCTGTACGTCTTAAGGCGGCCCTTGACGGACAGCACGCGCCGCCGCCAGGGGGCGCGCTGGCCGCTGCCGCTGTCGCTCTGCGGCCGTCACGCCTGATGCCCGGCGGCTGGCGCGGAGAGCGGGAAGCCCGGAGGGCCGCCGCAGAACGACAGGTCGTTGACGGGTGCTGGCAGCGTCGTCAGCGGTGCTCGCCGAAGACCGCTGCGGCCACCTGGTAGCTGTCGAACGCCCGGGCCGCCCCGGCGTACGCCTCCAGGTGGATGAAGAGCTCGACGATCTCCTCCTTGGTCACGCCGGACGTCAGCGCGATGCGCAACTGCCCCCGCAGCGGCTCGTGGGTGCCCAGCGCCGCCGCGACGGCCACCGAGATCAGGCAGCGGCTCCGCAGGTCCAGGCCCGGTCGCGGCCACGAGTCGCCGAAGGTGTGCTCGGTCGCCAGCCGCCGGAAGTCCTGACCGACCGCGGGTTCCCCGTCGGCCAGCGGCAGGGTCAACGGTTGGCCGAGGAGGCGCTCCGCGGTGTCGAGGGCCTGCTGGTATCGGGGATCGTTGGGCATGCGTTGCCACCTCCGCACGTGTCAGCCGATGGACTGCCGTTCGGTTCCAGCATCGCGCCCACCCCGGCGTTCGGTCGGCCGTTCCGGGAAACCGCTGGTCGCGATAGGCGTTGGGCTTGCCCCTACTGTCCCAGCATGGGATACGACATCAGCTTCTTCATGCCAGGCCACGACGACGACGGCTTGAGCGACGAGCTGTTGCTCCACCTCACGAACGATCAGGAGGCTGCCCGGCGGCGGATTGTCGCGCGGGCAGAGCATGAGATTGGCCCGGCCGATGAAGGTCGTTACCCGACGCACCTTGAGTTGTGGCTCCACGAGCCCGCCATGCAGCTCTGCTACGCGGGCAATTCCGCGTCCATCGAGATTCCCTACCGATACACAGCGACTGTGGCCAGCGCGCATGCGGCCGTCGCTACCGCGTACGCCCTCGCCCGCATCGTGGAGGTCGAGACAGGGATGCTCGGCCTCGATGACGAGGTGAGCCAAGCGATCCAGGAGTACGACCTGCCGAAGGCGGTGGCCCGGTATCGGGGCGTCGGGCAACACGTTCGCGATCTGGTAGCAGGGCAGGGTCCAGACAGCAGGTCAGCGGGTCGTCATGGGCCGGCCACGGGCCGATAGTTGGGGTGCGCAGCTGGTCCGAGGCTCACGACCATCTGATCGCGCTCTCCCAAGGTGAAGATCCGTTTCGCCATCAGGGCGCGTACCAACGGTGCGGCTGCAGCTCGCGCAGCTCCGCCCAACTGGCGAGGCGGGAGCAGGCAGTGTGCAGTTCTTCAACCGAGAGACTCTCCCCCTCGCGTCCTTCGAGGAAGACATGGACCCGCCAGCCGTCGAAGGCTTCCACACCATCGACCAGGTCGACGTCGACTACGGTGCCCTGCTCGTCTGTCATTCGACAACCGGCACCGTGGACCGAGTAGTCGATGCCGGTGCTCGACCGGCCCTCCCGAGGTAGTACTCGAGTTGACCTCACCGCAGTCAGTAGATCGGGCAAGCCGGTCAGCTCCGGAAAGGCCGCGAAGAGGCGTTCGTGGATCCGCTTGAAGGCTGCGACGAACGATCTCACGGCGTCCACCGCCAGCTGTTCACGCTCGTCCACGTGATCACAATATGCGCCGTGTTCATGTCGCTGTCGGATGGGCACGCAAAGACGCGCCCGGCTCGATGAAGCATCGAGCCGGGCGCGTCGAGTGGAACTATGCGACGAAGCGTGAACGGCGTCGGCGTCCGATCAGGAAACCGGTGCCGCCGAGGAGCAGAAGCGCACCGCCAACGCTGACCACGGTCGCGGTGTTGGCACCGGTCAGGGGCAGTCCACCGCCCTCGCCGCCGGCGGCGGCCAGGCTCGTGGAGGGAGTAGCCGTCGGTGCATCGGTCGTCGTGGCGCTCGTCGTAACGCTGGGCGTGACGCTCGGCGTCGGGGTGGGCTGAGACGCGCAGTCGAGCTCACGCGCGGTGTACACGCCGTCGTTGAGGTAAGCCAGGAGGGCATCGAGGGAACCGTTGTCGAGCGTCACCTGTGCGGCCTTTTTCACGTTGACGCCAGCGCCCGTCATGGACTGGCCCACCTTGATCCGCAGATCCACCATCCAGACGTTCGGCACGTCCTTCTTGAGGAATGCCCGGAGCTCCTCCGGGGTGCCCTTCAGCTGCTTATCGATGGCACCCTGCAGAACGGTCAACTTGTCGACGTTGGCCGTATGCAGGAGCTGGGCGGTCAACACCCGGATCTCCTGATCGGTCGGGGTATCCAGGTCAACGGCGACGAGCTTACGGACGTCCTGGTACACCTTGCGCTCGACCGTTTGGCAGGCCGCGTCCAGCCCGGGCGATTCGAACTGGGCGGCCGCCGGTGCCGCCGGAACCAGAAAGGCCAGCGCTATCAGGGCGCCAGCCGGGATCTTCCATCGCATGTAGATATTCCTCCCCGTTAAAGATCAAAGCATGGGGATGTTACCCGGAGGCGGGATCAAGAGTGGGCCCCGTCGTCCCAGCGCCCACGTGGCCAGCGCCGTGTTGAGCCGACTGCGAACCATCTGGGAAGGGGCGACCAGCCGCGCTCGGTTGAAAAGGGCCTGCGTCTGAAGAGCGACGTCGACCATGACGATCGCGACGACGACGAGTACGACGGATCGGCTGGCGAACGCCGTGAGAAAGGGGTGCGGACGAGCGCTCAGGTCAGGCTGGGGTGAGGAGGCAGAATTCGTTGCCCTCCGGGTCGGCGAGGACCGTCCACGGAACGTCCAGGTCGATGACGGTAGCGCCGAGAGCGGTCAGCCTGGCCGCCTCGGCCCCCAGGTCGTCCCCGGGGTACGGCCGAACGTCGAGGTGGACGCGGTTCCACCCGGTCTTCACATCGGGTGTCCGGATGAACTCCAGGTACGGCCCGACGCCCTTGGCGGAGCGCAGCACCGCCTGGCGGTCGGTCACCTCGTGCAGGACCCAGTCCGTGGCCTGTCCCCAGAATTCGGCCATGGCACGCGGATCCGTGCAGTCGACCACGACAGCGGCGATCGGCCCGGTGTCTCGGTAGATCGGTCGGGGTTCCAACACGCAGAACTCGTTGCCCTCCGGGTCGGCCAGGACCGTCCACGGGACGTCGCCCTGGCCCACGTCGGCAGGTGTGGCTCCGAGATCCGTCAGGCGCGCCACCACCTGCGCCTGGTGGGCTGCCGAGGTGGTGGCGAGGTCGACGTGCACCCGGTTCTTCACCGTCTTGGGTTCCGTGGAGACGACGAGGTCGATGCAGACGGCGACGGGGTCGGGATAGACGAAGCCCTCAGGTTCGAGGTTGGTCACGCCGGGTTCCTCGCTGGAGACTCCCCAACCGAGTGCCTTCGCCCAGAAGTCGCCCAGCGCGGAGTCGTCCCGCGCCTTCATGTTGATCTGCACCAGCCTCGTTGCCATGCCGACGATGCTAGAGCCTGTTTCGCATCGACAGTACCGACTGATGCGCCAGTCAGGTGCTGACGTTTACGTGGATCGGAGGCGGGGATCCGCGACCGTGCGGATTGACGTGAGCGAGCCGAATTCGGTCGAACAATTCTGGGACGGGATGCGGGAGGCGGCTGCCGCAGCTACACGGCACCAGGACGACGAGCTGTACGACGCGATCGTCAAGATTGGCAGATCCGCTCTGGCCCAGGGTGTCGAGCTGGTGCCGTCGAGCGGGTTCTTTCTCCTGTGTCCAGTGTGTAGTGCGCTGTCGGGTCAACGCTGCATCAACGTGCCTGGCCATCCGCTGGAAGACAGCAGGCTTCATGCTGAGCGCATCGACTTGGCCGAGAAGGCGATGAGAGGGGAAGTGCCTCTCCCCAGGCCGCTGCGGTAAAGACCTGTCGGATCGTGCGTCGCGCTTGTCATGATCCGCGGATGGATGAGCAGCGAACCCCCCTCACTGTGCACGTCTACTGCCGGGTCGAGGTGCTCGTCACCGACCCCGCAGCGGTCACCGGTCACGCGATCGCCGATCTGCGGGCGGCCGACATCGACTGGTCCCAGGAGGAGGACGATCTCGAGACGGCCGTCGCGGACCTACGGTCGGACGTCGTCACCGCGTTGGCGGGTGTCGTGGACATCAGCCGACTCAGCGATGGTGTTCCGGGGATGGAGTTTCGTGGTGGTCTGTGCTGGGCCGAGCAGGGACCGGCCCGGGACCCGTTCCGTGCCGAACAGCGGTGACGGTGCGGGAAGTGACGCCGGTCAGGCGAAGCACCGTTGGTCAATCCGCGTGCTCCACCTCGGGCGAGGGTCGAGCGGCGTCGGGTCGTGCCTCCGGCAGGTGTTCCACCAGCCTGGTGAGCACGCCGTTGGCGAAGGTGGCGCCGAGCGCCGACCCGGCCCCGATGGTCCAGCCGACCGGCCCGAGCGGGGTACAGCCGAAGAACTGGCTCACTCCCGGCGTCTGCACCACCACGGCCAGCACCCCCAACGATGCCGCCGTTGACGCCAGCACGGTCGGGCTGGTGCCCCCGGCCAGGACGGTCTGGCCGAGTTGGGTGCCGACCAGGGACACCAGGGCGACGGTTCCGGCCCGCTGACGACGTCCGGTGTACCGGGCCAACGTCCAACCCGTTGTGGCGCCCAGGGTGGTGGCTGCCGCCCGCAGCCCGATCTCCCTGGTGAGGCTCTCCCCGAGCGCCATGTCCGGGCCCTCCCGGAGCAGCCTGTCGGTGCGGTCCGACGCGGGTGGCCGGACCGCGATGGCCAACGCAGGTGCCAGGTCGGTGAGCAGGTTGACCAGCAGCAGTTGTCGGCCGGTGAGCGCGGAACGACCGGTCGCCGCGGCGGTGAGCACGCTGAACGCGATCTCGCCCAGGTTGCCGCCGACCAGGATGCTGAGCGCGTGGCGCACCGACGACCACATCGCCCGACCCTCCACCAGGGTCGCGATGATGGTCTCCAACCGGTCGTCGGTGACCACCAGGTCGGCGGCGGCACGCGCCGCCGGGGTGCCCCGTTGACCGAGGGCGATGCCGACGTCGGCCAGCCGGATCGCCGGAGCGTCGTTGGCCCCGTCGCCGGTCATCGCGACGGTTCGCCCGCACTTCTGCAACGCCTGGATGATCCGCACCTTGTGCGCCGGGGTGCAGCGGGCCACCACGTCGGTGTTGGCCAGTCGGTCGGCGAGCGCGTCGTCGTCCAGTTGGTCGAGTTCACCGGCGGTGACCACGCGCTGCTCGTCGTGTTCGCTGATGGTGGCGGCGATCGCCTCGGCGGTAGCCGGATGGTCACCAGTGATCATGATGGTGTGCACGCCGGCCTGCCGGATCCGGCGCACCGCCGGGGCAGCGCTCTCCCGGACCCCGTCCGCGAGGGCCAGGAAACCCACGAAGGTCAGCCCTCGCACGTCGGAGTCGGTCACCTTCGGGTCGTCCACGGGGCATTCCGCGACGGCCAGGATCCGGTTGCCCGCCCCGGCCCGGTCGGCGAGCATCCGCTCCAACTCCGCGCGCCCGGCGTCGTCCAACGGCTGCTGAGTGCCGTCCATGCGGCGGGCCGAACACCGCGGCAGCACCGTCTCCGGAGCGCCCTTGACGCTCAGCAGCAGGCGACCGTCGGTCTCGCCGACGCTCGCGTGGTAGCCGCGGGACGGCTCGAAGGGCAGCCCTCCGTTCGCCCGCCAACCGGGGGCGCCGGTCTGCTCCACCACCCCGGCTTCCCCGGCACCCCGCCGGACCGCCCGGTCCGTCTGCAACGCCAACTCCTCCGGGTTTGCCGCGGCGGGGGTGGCCCGTAACGCTGCAGCCAGCGTCAACTGGAGTCGGTCGTCCAACCGGTCCACCGGGGCGTACCGGTCGCCGGCGCTGTCGCCGACCCCGGCCAGCAGCAACTGCCCCTCGGTGAGCGTGCCGGTCTTGTCGAAGCAGAGCACGTCCACCCGGCCCAACGCCTCGATGGTGCGCGGGTTGCGCACCAACGCGCCGTGCTCGGCGAGACGTCGGGCGGCCGCCAGCTGCGCCGCACTCACCAGGAACGGCAGCCCTTCCGGCACCGACGCCACGGCGAGGTTCGCGGCGGTCGCCGCCGTTTCGGCAAGGGGTACGCCCCGAAGTAGACCCGCGCCCGCCACCGCCACCGCCGAGCCGGCGGCCAACGGGATGGCGGCGCTGGTCAACGAGCCGAGGCGGGCTTCGACACCGCTCGTCGGTGGGGCCTGCCGGACCAGCGCGAGACTGCGACCGGATTCGGTGTCCGACCCGGTCGCCACGACCACGGCGGTGCCATGTCCGGCGGCGACTGTGGTCCCCTCGTACAGCATCGAGTGGCGGTCGGCAATCGCGGCGGCCACCACCGGTCGGTTGGACTTGGCGACGGGCAACGATTCACCGGTCAGCGAAGATTCGTCCGCCTCCAGGCCCACTGATTCGAGCACCCGGCAGTCGGCGGGCACCGAGTCGCCCGGTTCGAGGGTGATGACGTCCCCGAGTACCAGGTCTCCGGCGGCGACCACCTGCTCGGCGCCGTCCCGACGGACCCGTGCCGTCACCGCCGAACGGGACAGCAACTCCGCCAGCGACCGTTCCGTGTTCCGTTCGTGTACCGCGCCGATCAGGGCGGAACCACCGACGACGCTGCCCACCAGCGCGGCGTCGACAAGCGATCCGAACGACGCGGAGAGCACCGCACCGGCGGCCAGCACCGGAGTCAACGGGTTGGACAACTCCTCCACGAAGGCGCGCAGCAGACCACCGGTTCCGGGAGCGGCGTCGCCGTTCCCCGCCGACCCATGGTGGCGGCGCTGGGCCTCCACGCCGGTCAGACCGTCAGGGGTGCTGCCCAGGTGATCGAGCACGGTACTGACGGGCATCAGATGCCAGGCGGTCGTGACCGGCGCCGGGGTGTCCGACTGGTCGTGCAGCCGGCGGGCCTGCCAGACGCCGTTCGCGAAGGCCAACCCGGCAGCACCGTTGACGGCGACCAGCGCCTTGTGCGGCAACTGCGTCGGTGGGGCGGTGAACGCGCCGAGCGCCCCGAGACCGCTGCCGGCCATGGACAGCCGGATGTTCTGCTTCGCCGTGCGTCGGGCCACCCCGGTCGCCTCGATCACCAGGGCCACCACCCGCAGGTCGCCGCCGACCAGCAGGTGCGCACCCCACGGCGGCAAATCCTCCGGGGCGGTGGTGAATCCGAGACCACAGTCGGACGCGCCGAGCGCCTTCCGGTCCGCGGAAACCACCATCACCACCGCGCCGTCGCGCTGAAGCGCGCGTACCGACTCGGTCAACCGTTCGCCGCCGGGCAGCAGCGCGTCGGCGAAGGCGTAGCGCTGCTCGTCCCCACCCGCGACGACCAGCCGCAGACCGGCCCTGCGGGCGGCGGCCGGTAGACCGTCGACGCCGGGCGCGGGCTCCGGTTCCACCCGCAACAGCGCGGCCAGCCGGTCCCCGTGCGCCAGACCGAGGAGTTGACCCCCGGCGGATCGCAGACGGTCCCCGTCCGGGATGTCGCCATCGTCGGTCGCGGGCATCTGGTCCAGCGGCCCGAGCCGCCAGTCGTCGGCCGTGCGGGAAGCAGCCGGGTGGTCCGGGTCGAACAGCGCGAAGGCCCGCTCCGCCACCTGGTCGACGTCCGCTCCGGTCGCCGGCGCCAGATCAGCCAGTACGCCCCGGTCCGAGCCGAGCACTGCCGCGTCCAACACGAGCGTGTCGATCCGGTCCAGTTCCCGCAGCACGCTGCGGTCCATCGCGATCACGCCACGCCGGGCCAGCATCCAGCCGAGCTGGGCGGCGTACCCCTCGCGTCCACTGCCGGGGGCCTTGGGCAGGGCGGCGAGGCCCAACGCGGTTGCCCGCTTGGGCCCGGCGAACGGCATCGCCGCCGCTCCGGCCGCCGCGCCCGCGGCCAGCATCTTGTTGATGTACCGCTCGACGGGGCCGTCCGGCTTCGGCCGGGGACGGTCGATCACCGGCCATCGGGCCGTCGCACGGTCCGGGTCGCCGGTCAGCCGTGGCTCGGCGCGCTCCCAGGCAGAGAGTTGGGCCCGCGCCTCGCCCCACTGCACCACCCGCTGGGCGCCGTCCAGGACGATCCCGGTCCAGCGACCGGTCAAACCCTGCACCACCGCCTCGGCCAGGGGGAACAGGATGTCGGCGCGTGGGTCGGAGCGCAGCCGTTTGCCCACGAACTCGTGCAGCTTCGGCTGTAGATCTACGGCGGCCAGCAGGCCGGAGACCTCCCCGGGTAGCGGCGCGAACGGCAGGATCCGGGTGGCCGCCGAGATGGTGAGGCCCAGCGCGTCCGAGGCGAGCCCGCCGAGGGTGCGCGGAGTTCGGGGCCCCTCCTCCGGTGGGTGCGGCGGCGGGATCTCCGGGTCGGGCTCGTGGTCGCAGGTCTGCTCGATCCTGCTGATCGTCTCGATCAGGTCGCGCATCGTCGGCTCGGGGGTCTGGACGGCGACCACCACCCGGCCCGACGGAGCGTTGACCCGGGCCCAGGCGACTCCCGGCATCCGCTCCAGCGCGCCCTCCACCTGGCGTGCCAGCCGGTTGCCGCCGTCCTGGCACACGCCGTGGACCTCGATGTGGTGCCGACCGGGCCGCGACCACACCCGACGACGCGTCAGGCCGGTGTTCCGGGCCAGCCGGGTCGCGGCCGAGCTGACGGTCCGGGCCGCCTCGCCGAACAGGTGCGGCACGCCGGCCATCTCGTCCTCCCACCGCCTCGCGTCCGGCGGCCTGGCTTCCCGACCTGCCGTCCGTTATGCCCCTTGAGCAGCGGAACTTTCCGTCGAGGTCGGCGCATGGACGGGGTGTGGTGTGGAATCCGACGACCATCACCGGACACGGGGAGGCCGGAATGAGCACGCTGACACGACACCTCAACGGCTCGCGCGAGAACGTCCAGATGTATCAGCGACGAGTTGACCTGCCGATGCTGGGTGAGGTGGCGGTGCCGCCACCGGACAAGGTCGTCTACTACGCCGGGCTCGGGGTGCTTGCCGCGCTCCAGGTCATCGAGTGGCCGATCGCCCTGGTGATCACCGCCGGTCACCTGCTGGCCGACCAGCATTTTTCCGGTCTGGTGCGCGGGGTCGGGGAGGCGTTGCAGGACGCCTGACGAGAGCCGGGTCACCAGGGTTTGACATGAATCAGGGTTGAGGTCGCATCCTCGGTGGATGTCGAGCACAACAACCGCCACGCCCGTACCCGCAGCGCCGGGGCTGTTCGCGCCCCGGCTGCGGGCGATGACAGTGGGCAGCGTCGCGTTGATCTCGTTGCTCGCGTTCGAGGCGTTGGCGGTCGGCACGGCGATGCCCACCGTCGCCCGCAGCCTGGACGGGCTGGCGCTGTACGGGATCGCGTTCGGAGGATCGTTCGCCACGGGTGTGCTGGCCATGGTCGTGTCCGGCATCTGGTGCGACGCCCGTGGCCCTCGCGGGCCGATGTGGCACGGTGTCGCCTGGTTCGTGGTCGGGTTGCTGATCGCCGGGACCGCCCCTGTGATGAGCGCGCTCGTCGTCGGGCGGGCGGTGCAGGGTTTCGGCTCCGGTCTGCTCTCGGTGGCGCTCTACGTGATCGTCGGGCAGGCGTACCCGCAGGAACTGCACCGGAAGATCTTCGCGGCGTTCGCGGCGGCGTGGGTCGTACCGTCGCTGGTGGGGCCTGCGGTCGCCGGCCTGATCGTGCAGTACCTGGGCTGGCGGTGGGTCTTCCTGGCGGTCCCGGCGGTGGCCGTACCGGCGGTCCTGTTGATCCACCCGGGCCTTCGGTCGCTGGGCCGGAGTACGACGACCGGTCCGCCGGCCGGCGCGGCGGCGCGGATCGGGTGGGCGTGCGGTGCCGCGCTGAGTGCCGCACTGCTGCACATCGGGGGTCAGCAGCGCGGCGCCTCTGCCGTGGTGTTGATCGTGGCCGCAGTGGTCGGCCTGCTGGTCTGCGCCCCGCGCCTGCTGCCGGCCGGGTTCCTCCGAGCGGCTCGTGGTCTGCCGACGGTCGTCGGTCTGCGCGGTCTGGCGTCGGCGGCGTTCGTGGGCGCCGAGGTCGTCATCCCGTTGATGCTCTCCCGGGAGCGGGGCCTGTCGCCGACCTCGGCCGGGCTGGTCCTCACCGTTGGCGCGCTGGCCTGGTCGGTGGGCTCGTGGTTGCAGGGTCGGATTCCGGTGCCGGCCTCCCGGGCCAGCCTGCCGCGCGCCGGACTGACCTGCATCACCGTCGGCACCGCCACTGTGGCGCTGGCCGTTCGGCCGGAGCTGCCGGTGAGCGTGGCAGTGCTGGGCTGGGCGGTCGCCGGTCTCGGGATGGGCCTGCTCTACCCGTCGTTGTCGGTGCTCACCCTGGAGCTGTCCGCCCCGGGTGAGCAGGGGCGCAACAGTTCGTCGCTGCAACTGGGCGACTCACTCTTCGCGGCGACCGTGCTGGCGCTGACCGGGGCCGTGCTGGCGGCGGGTAGCGCGCCCGGCCCGGCGAGTTACATGCTGACTCTGGTGGTGGCGGCGGGTCTCGCGCTGCTCGGGGCGCTGCTGGCCGGCCGGGTCGTGGTGGGCGGGAGCACCCGACCGCTCGGGTGATCCGGGGAAACGGCCGCCTCCGACCCGGTCGGGCCGGGAGGATGACGGGCGATGAACCTCCTGACCATCCTGCCGCTCGCCGTGGTGATGGTCGCCGGATCCCAACTGGTCGTGGCGGTCTTCCTCGCCTCGTCGAACCGGCCCCGGGCGGCGTCGCTGGGCTTCCTCGGCGGCGCCGGGCTGGTGGTCACGGCCGGAGTGACGGTGAGCTGGCTGGTGACCCGTTGGGTGGGCGGCCTGGCCGCCGATGCCAGTGCCGTCGCCGGCAAGGTCGACCGCGGACCCGCCATCGACCTGGTGGTTCTCGCGCTGCTGGTCTGTCTAGCCGTGGTGGTGTGGGTACGGCGTAACCGGTCCGGGCCGCCGAGATGGCTGGGCAGCATCGAGCGCGCCGAACCCCGTCAGGCGATGCGGCTGGGCGCGTTGCTCTTCGTGGTGACACCTACCGACGACCTGACCATGGCCGCCGTCGGCGCGAGCGCGGCCCGGCACAACCTGCCGTGGTGGCACCTGGTGCCGTTCGTGCTGCTCACAGTGCTCCTGCTCGCCCTGCCCCTGCTGGCGTTGCTGCTGCTCGGGGACAGGGCGGCGCGGACGCTGACCCGGATGCGGGAGTGGGCCGAGGGGCACGCCTGGATCGTCAACGAGATCGTGATCGCGTTCTTCGCGTTGCTGACCGTGCTGGACCTGATCCGGTCCGGGTGAGCCGCCGCACTCCCGGTCACGGGAGCGCCGCCTGTGCCGTCGACACCGAGTGGGCCGACGGCTCATCGATCGAATCGGGTGTGCCGCGGTTCGCGGCCGGAACAGGAGGACGAGATGAGGGTTCTGGTCACCGGGGCGGGCGGCCGCCTGGGGCGCGCGGTGCTCGCACGGCTGCACGAGGACGGTGTGACGGTCCGGGCCACCAGCCGGCAGTGGCGTAGCGGCTCCGAGGTCGAGTGGGTGGTGGCGGACCTCGTGACGGGCGACGGGCTGGACGAGGCGGTGTCCGGGGTGGACGCCGTGCTGCACCTGGCGTCCGCCCCGCAGGGCGGGCAGACCTACCAGGTGGACGTGCTGGGTACCCGCCGGCTCGTGGTGGCCGCCGGTGCCGCCGGTGTGGGGCACCTCGTCTACATCTCAATCGTCGGAGTGGACCGGGTGCCGATCCCGTACTACCGGCACAAGCTCTCCGCCGAACAGGTGGTCGCGGCCGGACCGGTGCCGTGGTCGGTGCTGCGGGCCACCCAGTTCCCGCAGTTCCTCGACGACCTGCTCACCTCCAGCTCGCGGTTGGGACCGGTGATCGGTGACAGGGCGGTGCTGGCCCAACCGGTCGATCCGGGCGAGGTGGCGGCGCGGTTGGCGGCTCGGCTGGTAGCCGGGCCGCTGGGCGGAATCGAGGAGTACGGCGGGCCGCAGGTGCTCCGCTTCGACGAGGCGGTTCGGGCGTGGCGGGAGGCCCGAGGCTCACGCCGACCGCTGCTGCCGGTGCGGATCCCCGGCCGGCTCGGTCGGGAGTTGCGCGGCGGTGGTCTCGTCACCGAGGCGCTGCCCCGGGGCGTCCGTACCTGGGCCGATCACCTTGCTGACACGTACGGGGGAACCGGCCGGAGATGAGAGCAACAACGGTTCACGTTCGTCTTACGGTGACGCCATGTTCGTTGTCGTCACCACGGTGATCCTTTACGTCTTCGGCTTCGTCTTCCTCTACGGCGTGATCCGGCTGGGTGTCCGCCACGGGTTGGAGGACCTGGAGTTGCAACGGGCCAGGGCCCGGCGCGAGGAGGAGTTGGCGGCCGCCCGCGACCGCTCCTTCATGCGCGACAACGCGTTCCTCGCCGGCAGTTGAGCACCGGTGCGGTTCGGCCGGGCCCGGTGGTGTCGCGGAACGGCCCGGGAGCCGCCGGGCGGTTCGGCAGTGCGGATGCGAGGATCGCACCCGTGATGGGAACGCTGAAGACCGAACCGGCCCGCGCTCGCCTCGACCTGCTCGCCCCGCCGGTGGCGGAGGCCATCGCACAGTGGCCCGCCGACGCGCCGGTGGACGTCAACGACGTGCTGGTGGCGCCGATCGACGCCGACCTCGCCGACACGGCCGCGTTCTGCGAGGCGTACGAGGTGGGGTTGGACGTGTCGGCCAACTGCGTCGTGGTGGCGGGCAAGCGCGACGGAGTGGTGCGGTACGCGGCGTGCATCGTCCTGGCCACCACCCGGGCCGACGTGAACGGGGTGGCCCGCCGCACGCTTGACGTGCGTAAGGCGAGCTTCGCGCCGATGGCCGACGCTGTCGAGTTGACCGGCATGGAGTACGGCGGCATCACCCCGATCGGACTGCCGGCGCAGTGGCCGATCCTTGTCGACTCGCGGGTCATCGCCACCCCGCACGTGATCATCGGCTCGGGTGTACGGCACAGCAAGATCGCGCTGCCGGGGCCGGCGCTGGGCGCGCTGCCCGGTGCTCAGGTGGTGGAAGGCCTGGCCAGGCCGGCCTGACAAGCGATCGGCGTCGATGTTGTTGCACGTGAAACATTGTGATCATCGATGCCGGGTGCCGTGCGGGGTCAGTTGGCTGCGGCCTCACGCTGCTCGACCTCGGCGATTGCGGCGAGCAGCGTCTGCACCTCCTGCGCACCGGAGACCGCGTACTTCCCGGCCAGGACGAACATCGGCACACCGGTGATGCCGAGGTCCCGGGCGGTGGCCAACTGGGCCTCGACGTCGGCGACGCGTTCGTCGGAGTCGAGGAATCGTCGTGCGTCGGCCGCGTCCAGCCCGATGTCACCGGCCAGCGCGGCCAGTGCCTCCCGGGAGCCGACGTCGACACCGTTGTTGAAGTGCGCCTGGTAGAGCGCCTCCACCATCTCGGCCGCCCGACCGTGGTCGGTGGCGTAGGAGACCAGCCGGTGCGCGTCGAAGGTGTTCGCGATCACCGCGCGGTCGTAGTCCAGTCGGAGGCCGTCGCCCGCCGCCACCTGGGTCACGTGGTCGACCATCTGCCGGGCGCGCTCCGGGCCACCGAACTTGCCAGCCAGCGCCTGCACCAGCGGAAGAGGCTCGGGCACCGGCGACGGGTCGAGCTGGAACGGCCGGTAACGGACCGTCACCTCACCCTCGTAGTTGGCGAGGGCTTGGTCCAGGCGGCGCTTGCCGATGTAGCACCACGGGCAGATCACGTCCGCGTAGATCTCGATCTCCATGATCGGTGGCAACCTCGCGGTCAGCCGAGTTGTTCCCGGATCTGCCGCTTGAGGCGACCCAGGATTGCCGTGCCACCACGAACCCGCAGAGGGCTGATTGCCTGCGCCAGGCCCATCCGCTGATAGAGGTCGTCCGGCACGGCCAGCACCTGCTCGGCGCTCGCCCCAGCCAACCCTTCGGCGAGGATCCCGGCGAACGCCCGCGTGGTGGGCGCCTCCGGTGGGCAGTCGAAGAGCGTCTCCACGGTGCCGTCCGCGGTCACCTTCGCACGCAGGAAGAACGCCGTCTGACACTCGGGCACCTGTTCCATGCCCTCACGCTCGGCAGTGCCCTCCGGCAACACCGGGATGACGTCCGCGTACTCCAGGAGCATCTCCAGAACCAGGTCGCGCGGCGCCGCGGCGAACTCGTCGACGATCTCGGCCAGTCGGGCCGGCATGTCAGCCATACGTCGAGGCTACCGCCGTCGTGCGGAGCCCTCGCGAACAAGCCGACCGGACCGGCCCGCACGTCGTCAGACGGTGGGCGACTGCTCGCTGATCTCGCTCAGCGCGCTGGTGGGGTCGAGCTGCATGGCCAGGTCGCCGAGCGACACGATCCCGACCAGCTTGCGATCGCTGTCACAGACCAGCACCCGCCGGATGCCCCGGTCCCGCATGAGCGCCGCCGCCTCACCCGCAGTGCAATGCTGCTCGATCATGACCACCTCGCGGGTGACGATCGAGCCGATGGTGGTGGCCGCAGGGGAGCTGTTCTCCGCCACGGCCCGCACCACGATGTCCCGGTCGGTGAGCATGCCCGCCAGGCTGGCGCCGTCGGTGACCACCACGTCACCGATGTCGGCCTCCTTCATCACCCTGGCCGCCTCGTCCAGGGTGGTTTCGGCCGACAGGTACACGACCTGCTTGGTCATCACGTCACTGACCCGGTATTCGGTCACGAGAGCCTCCGAAGACGTTTCCACCGATCAGACAGCACTACCCCGTGACGCGGCAGCTACACCAGGTTTCCACGTTCCTGGCGTACCTCGTGGACGAGTCGGTCCACCAACCCTTCCAGCGGTAGCTCGGAGCGCCCGTCGCCGGCCCGCTCGCGCAGCTCGACGTACCCGTCGGCGAGTCGGCGGCCGACCACGACGGCCCGGGGGATGCCGATCAGCTCGGCGTCGGTGAACTTGACCCCGGCCGAGACGTGCGTGCGGTCGTCGACAAGCACCCGCAGGCCGGCCGCGGCGAGACGCCCGCCGAGCTCCAGCGCCGCGTCGAGCTGCGGGCCCTTGCCCGCGACCACCAGGTGTACGTCGCACGGCGCGATCGCCGCCGGCCAGACCAGCCCACGGTCGTCGTGGTGCTGCTCGGCGATCGCCGCCACCGCCCGGGAGACCCCGATGCCGTAGCAACCCATCGTCGGCCGGACCGGCTTGCCGGCCGGTCCGAGCACGTCGACAGCGAAGGCGTCGGTGAATCGGCGGCCGAGCTGGAAGATGTGCCCGATCTCGATGCCCCGCCGGATGGTCAGCTCACCGTCGTCGCAGGTCGGGCAGGGGTCGCCGGCACGCACCTCGGCAGCCTCGATCGTGCCGTCGGGCGTGAAGTCCCGCCCGCAGACCACGTCGGTCGCGTGTCGGCCCGGTTCGTTGGCCCCGGTCAACCAGGCCGAGCCAGCCACCACCCGAGGATCGACCAGGTAACGGACGCCCAGCTTGTCGAGCAGTTGCGGCCCGATGTAGCCGCGGACCAACTCGGGATGCTCGGCCCACTCCTCGAAGACGGCCACCTGGGCCGGGTGCAGGGCGGCTTCGACCCGCTTGAGGTCGACCTCCCGGTCGCCGGGCAGCCCGATCACCAGGGGCTCGGTCCGGTCCGCGCCCGGCTGACGGACGGCCAGGACGACGTTCTTCAGGGTGTCGGCGGCGGTCCAACCGTCCCGGTCGCCCAACCGGCGGGCGTTCGCCAGCTCCACCAGGCTGGCGATGGTCGGCGTCTCCGGTGTGTCGTGCACCTCGACGGGAGGCTGCGCGGTGGGATCGCCGGTGGCGGGTGCCCGGGTGACCACCGCCTCGGTGTTGGCCGCGTAGTCGCAGGCGGTGCAACCGACGTACGTGTCCTCGCCGACAGGTGTCGTCGCCAGGAACTCCTCCGACGCGGAGCCGCCCATCGCGCCGGACATCGCGTGCACCACCGTGTAGTCCAGACCCAGCCGGTCGAAGATCCGCCGGTACGCCGCGCGATGCCGGGCGTACGCGTCGCGCAGCCCCGCCTCGTCCAGGTCGAACGAGTACGCGTCCTTCATCAGGAACTCCCGGCCGCGCAGCACACCGGCCCGGGGCCGGGCCTCGTCCCGGAACTTCGTCTGCACCTGGAACAGCGTCACCGGGAAGTCCCGGTACGACGTGAACAGGTCCTTGACCAGCAGCGCCGCCATCTCCTCGTGGGTGGGTGCCAGCAGGTGCTCGGCGCCGCGCCGGTCGGCGAGGGTGAAGAGAAGGTCGCCGTACTCCGTCCACCGGCCGCTGGTCCGGTAGGGCTCGGCGGGCAGCAGTGCCGGGAAGTGCACCTCTTGGTCGCCGATGGCGACCAGTTCGTCGCGGACCACCTCGGTGATCCGGTCCAGCACCAACTTGCCCAGCGGCAGCCAGGTGTAGCCGCCCGGTGCGGCACGACGGACGTAGCCGGCGCGCAGCAGCAGCCGATGGCTCGGCACCTCCGCGTCGGCCGGATCCTCGCGCAGGGTCCGCAGCAATAGGGTCGACATGCGTAGCAGCATGGGCGCAGCCTAGGGCCGTGTCGGCCGACCGGGCGACCCAATTCGGACCTGCCGGGGCGATTCCGGTGGTGTGGCCGGCCGACTCTCGCGGGCATCGCGGGCGGCAACCATTGCCGTGTCGACTCGCGTCTGGGAAGGCAGCACCCCACCCCCAGCCTCACTACCCGAAGGATCGGCCCGTGTGGACCCTCTAGTGAGTGAGTTCGACTCGTTCGTCCGTACTCGCACGCCGGCGTTACTGCGCTCGGCGTACCTGCTCACCGGTGACCAGCACCTCGCGGAGGACCTCGTCCAGTCTGCTCTGGCCCGCACACACCGGTCCTGGAACCGGCTGCACCACAGCGGCAACGCCGAGGCGTACACCCGAAAGACCATGTACCACCTACAGGTTTCCTGGTGGCGGCGTCGCCGGGTATCCGAGTCGATGCCGGGCGACCTGCCCGAGCCACGCGGAGGCGACTCGGCCCCGGACCACGCCCAACAGACCAGCCTGCGGCTCACTCTCCGGGCCGCGCTGGCGAAGCTCTCCCCGAAACAGCGGGCCGTGCTGGTGCTGCGGTTCTTCGAGGACCGCAGCGAGGTGGAGACCGCCGACCTGCTCGGCGTCACCGTCGGCACCGTGAAGAGCCAGACAGCGAAGTCACTGGCCAAGCTGCGCGTCGTCGCGCCCGAACTCGCCGAGCTGTACGTCCTGGAAGGAAGCGCCCAATGAACGACCAGCGCCTCCGGCTCGATCTGACCGAGCTGGCCGAGGAGGTCGCCGTGGTCGACCTGCGGGACCGGACGCTGCGTACGTCGCGACGGCTCGGTGTCCAGCGGGCGGTGGCCATGTCGGCCGCCGCTCTGGTGTTGATCGCGGCGGCGGCCGGCACCGCCTTCGCCGTTCGACCCGATCAGTCCTCGCCCCCACTGCCCGCCGACACCCCGTCGGTCACGGCGAGCCCGACGCCGACCCAGTCGCCCAGCTCGACGCCGTCCACCAGCACCAGCGGAGCACCCGGCTCCCCCGACGGCGGATCCAGCCCGAACACGCCGACGGCGAAGATCGGCAAACTCTTCTACGGCCCCGTCGAGGTGACCAGCGAGCAGACGTGGAACCTTGGGTCCTGGCGCCCCGGCGAAAGCCCGGTTTGGCTGCTGGCGATGCCCGACATCGCGATGAGGGGAAACTCGGGCGTCTCGTCGGACGGTTACCGGGTGGCCTGGGTGAGCCCCGAGAATGAACTCTTCGTCTCCGACGTCGACGGCTCCGACAGGCAGAGGGTGCGCGCGAACGTCGACCCTTACTGCGTCGGCGCGGCCTGGTCGCCGGGTGGTCGGCAGCTGCTGTTCCGGGAGTTGAAGACATCGGGTGGCCCCGGGCGGTACGGCGTGGTGGACATGCGCTCGGCGGGAAAAACCGTGAGCTGGTGGGCCACTGAACCCGAGGGCTGCGACGCCTTCTGGGCGGCGGACGGTCGGACCATCGCCATGACCACCGACTACGGGGTCACCCTCTACGGGGCCGACGGCAGGAAGAAACGAGTCGTCCCCGGCTTCTCCCCGGGCGGATGGCACACCAGAGATATCGTCAGCCTCTCCCCGAACGGCTCCCGGATCGCCCTGCTGCGGGACCGGTCTTCTGGGGATTCTGGCGACGGTGCTCGCGACCTACGGGTCAATGTCGTCTTGGACACCCGTACCGGCAAGGAGTTCGCGTTGCCGTTGGGTGGACGCGAGCTGCGGCAGGTGTACTTCCAGTCCGACGGGTCGATGGTCGTGCGGGTCAACGCCGGCAGCGGGTACGCCGTGCTGCTGGTCGGCGAGGACGGCAGGAAGATCTCCGAGACCGCCGAACCGGCGGCCCTGAAGGACATGCAGATCCTGGCCGTCGTGTCCTGACGACCAGCGCTTCGAAGGGCGGGTCACCTCCGGGTGGCCCGCCCTTCCGCGGTCTCCGCACCGGCCCTGCAAAGTCGTTGATCACGGTCCGTCACCTGCGGAAATGGTTGCCGGGGCGGGCGGATCCGACTGTCGGATAGCGGCGTCCGGCGGCGGCAACTCACCACGACCGAGGGCTCGTCCTGGGTGTTGTCCCGCTCGGTAGCGAACTCCATGAAGGAGTAACACCATGAACCTCGGCCCGTTCACCCAGCCCGCCCGTCGTTCCCGCGTCCTCGTCGGTACGGCCGCCCTGCTGTTCCTGACGCTTGGTACCACGGCCTGCGGTTCCGCCGGGCCGGACCGCGCGTCCGCTCCCGCCGGAAACGGCGGTGCTGTTCCCGCGACCAGTGACACCTCGGTCGGCGGGGCGGGTGGTTCCGGATCCGACGCGGCCCCCGTCACTGCGGCCCCGGCCGCACCGGCCGTCGGCTCGTCCCAGTGGCCGCAGCTGACCTGGTACACCGCCCAGGAGTACGGCCAGAAGCAGAACGATCCGGCTCGGATCTGGCGGCGTACCTCGGATGGAAGCTGGCAGGTGGTGCGTGAGGGCCGTCCGGGCAACGGTACGGCCGCCGGGCAGATCGCCGTCGCGCCGGACGGCCGGCGGGCCGCGTGGGTCGAGGCGTCCGCCCAGCGCCTGGTGATCAGCGACTTCGACGGCACGAACCAGCGCGCCATCCCGACACAGGGACAGCAGACCTGCGCCCCGAGCTGGCTCGACTCCGACCGGGTGCTGTTCGGCCTGGGCCGGGACAAGGTCTGGACCATCGTCGCCATCAATGCCGACGGCACCGGCCGGACGGTGGTCGCCACCCGGCAGGCGAGCTGCCCGACGGTGTCCGCTGGGTGGATCGCCCAGTTCACCGACCGAGTGGTGCGGGTCCGCGACGAGCGCGGCGCCGAACGCTCGATCACGCCGAGCGTGCCGAGGGGCCTCGTCATCGACGGGGTTGCCGGGATCTCCCGCGACGGTAGGTCCCTCGTCATCAGCACCCACGTGCCCAACGCCGGTGAATGTGGATGCGGCTGGCGGTTCCGCGCCTACCGGGTGGACGCCGCCAGTGGGAAGGCCACCGAACTGACGCCGCTCGAGCGGGCCTGGAGCGAGCCGACCGGCCACGGCCAGGCGGTCGAAGCGGTCGCCCTGGCTGACGGCGGTCTGGTGGTCCAGGTCAACACCGCGACCCCGGCGGACGACGCCCCGGCGTACCGGTTGGTCCGGTACGGCGCTGACGGCCGGGTGCAGACAAGCGCGGCGGTTCCGGTCGGCCAGCCGTGGGGCGGACTGCTGGGTTGACCCAACCGGTGGACTTCCACCGGTTACGACGAGGGACCGGCCGCTCACGGGGGCGGCCGGTCCCTCCTGTCGATCCGACCGCCGGACCGGGGGTGTCGCGCGGCTGGCCCATGACCTCCGCCACGTCGGCCGTTCGGGGCGGTGCCGGCGGTGCCTCCGGTGACAGACTTCTTGCCGCAGGCAACGAATGGCGTAAGGGGGCGCGGGTGCGCTGGCGCAGTTTTGTCGCGGTCGGGGACAGCTTCACCGAGGGTATGGACGACGCGTACCCGGACGGCACCTTCCGGGGTTGGGCGGACCTGGTGGCGACCCGGCTCGCCGCCGAGGCGGGCCCCGACTTCCGGTACGCGAACCTGGCCATCCGGGGCCGGCTCTTCCCCGGCGTGGTCGCCGAGCAGGTGCCGGCGGCGGTGGCGATGAAGCCCGACCTGATCAGCTTCGCGGCCGGCGGCAACGACGTTCTGCGCCGCACCTTCGACCCGGACACGCTGGTGGCCCGCTTCGACGAGGTGGTCCGGCAACTGCGTTCGGGTGGTGCGGACGTGCTGTTGTTCCGGTTCGCCGACGTGATGGCCCGGCTGCCCGGCCAGCGGCTCGTTGCTCCCCGGGTGCAGTTGCTCAACCAGGCGGTCGGCGAGACCGCCGAGCGGCACGGCGCGATCATGGTCGATCTGTACGCCGACGACACCTTCCTCAACCCGATGCTCTGGAGCACCGACCGGTTGCATCTCTCCGCGGCCGGGCACCGGCGGGTCGCGGGGCAGGTGTTGAACGCGCTCGGGGTGGGTTGCGACGAGGAGTGGCTGATGGTCCCGCCGCACCCGGCCCCGTCGCCGTGGCTTGCCGCCCGCGCCGCCGACCTGCGGTGGGCCGGTCAGCACCTCGCGCCGTGGGTGCGGCGGCGGCTCACCGGCCGGTCGTCCGGCGACACGGTGACGGCCAAGCGCCCGCTGCTCGGGCCCATCGTCGACTGAGCGTGCTCACCCTGCACACCGCGCCGCTGCTGCGGCGCGACCGGGTCGGCGAGGCGGTGCCGGAGCACGCCGTACTCGTGGGCGGCGACCGGATCGAGGCCGTCGGGCCGCTGGCCGAGTTGACTGCGGCGCACCCGGGCGTTCGGGTCCGCCGTTGGCCCGGCACCCTGGGTCCGGGTCTGTTGCACGACGGCCCGCTGCCGCCGGCGCCCACCCCACGCGAGCGGGTGCACGCGCTGCTGCGCAACGGGGTGACGGCGGTGGTGGCCGAGCACCTGACCGACCCGCTGCTGCGGGCCGCCGTCGACAGGAGCGACCTGCTGGTGCTGCCAGTCGCGGTGTCGGCGGCGCTGCTTCCGGGCGGGCGCGCCGACCTCGCGGTCCACCGTGTCGACGGTGTCTGTCTGGTGACCGTGGTCGCCGGTCGGATCGTCCACCGCCGCGCCTGAACGGCACCGCGAACGTTCCCCGCGCCACATGTGTCGTCCCCGATGCTCGATGGCGGGCCGTGCGGCCGTGTCGCGGCGTAGTTTGGGGATCATGTCTGTGCCGAGCGATCCCGATCCCCGCCTCCAGTCGTACGCGGACCCACAGCGGCTGGTCACCACCGAGTGGCTGGCCGAGCACCTGGGCGACGAGGGCCTCGTCGTCGTCGAGTCCGACGAGGACGTGCTGCTCTACGAATCCGGTCACATTCCCGGTGCCGTGAAGGTCGACTGGCACCTGGAGCTGAACGACCAGGTGACCCGGGACTACCTGGACGCCGAGAGCTTCGCCGAGCTGTGTGCCGCGAAGGGCATCGGCCGGGGCGACACCGTCGTGTTCTACGGCGACAACTTCAACTGGTGGGCCGCGTACGCCCTCTGGGTGTTCTCGCTCTTCGGCCACGCCGACGTGCGACTGCTCGACGGCGGTCGGCAGAAGTGGATCGCCGAGGGCCGCGAGGTGACCCGCGACAAGACGAATCGACCGCGCGCCGACTACCCGGTGCCCCTGCGCGACGACGCGCCGCTGCGGGCGTACCGCGAGCAGGTCATGGCGCACATCGCCGCCGGCCGGCCGCTGGTCGACGTCCGTTCGCCGGGTGAGTACACGGGCGAGACGCTGCACATGCCGGACTACCCGCAGGAGGGCGCGCTGCGTGGCGGGCACATTCCCGGTGCGGTGAGCAAGCCGTGGAAGTCCGCCGCCAACGACGACGGCACCTTCAAGTCCGCCGACGAGCTGCGCGCGATCTACGCCGACCAGCTCGGGCTCAGCCCGGCCGACGACGTGATCGCGTACTGCCGGATCGGTGAGCGGTCCAGCCACACCTGGTTCGTGCTGCGGCACCTGCTGGGTTACCCGCAGGTGCGCAACTACGACGGGTCGTGGACCGAGTGGGGCAACCTGGTCCGGGCACCTGTGGTCAAGGGCGACCAGCCCGGCGGCCTCGCCTCCTGAGCGGGTTCGGCGGCTTCGCCGCATGAGCCGTACGGCCGTCCCCACGCGATTGCCCCGGTCGCGTGGGGACGGCCGTCAGCTGGCGAGTGCTATCGCCCCGCGCAGGTCGCGGACGATGCCGGTGATCTCGCCGGTCTCCGGGTTCCAACGGGCCAGGGCAGCCGGCTCCAGCCGAAGGAGCACTGAGCCCTTGTTGTCCCAGCCCAGCACCTCGCAGCAGCCCTTGGCCCGATCCCGGCCCAGGTCGAGCAGATGGGACACGGCGCCGGTCCGTGCGTCCAGCACGGCCGCCCCCTCGGCGCCGTCGATCTCACTGCTGGTGATCCACGCCGAGCTGGCCAGCCGCTCGCCGTGCAGCCAGCCCCGGCCGTAGAACTCGTTGATCGCGTACGGCGAGGGCAGCGCACCGCGGGTGACGGGTTGCTCGGAACGGATTTCCGCCTCGCGGGCTGTCCTGCTGCGCAGCTTCAGGGCGTCCCGTTCGCCGATCATCTCGATCAGCGGGGCGTCGCGGCCGGCCTCCGGGTCGGGTGCGGCCACGACCCAGGTCGACACGTCGATCGTGGTGGCGACCCCGGTGACCCGGTCCACCGCGTACGTCCGGTCCTCGCCTCCGACCAGCACCCGATCGTGCGCCCACACGACCAACTCCAGGTATCCCTCGAGCGGTATTCGGCGGACGGCTGCCGTGGTGAGGTCGACCATGATCAGCTCGTCGTTCTGGGCGAACGCGGCCGACCGGCCGTCCGGCGACAGCACTCCCGGCTTCACGGCGACCGCCTCGTTGCCGCTCGCGTCCCGGGTGGGCGCCAGCGTCACCACGTCCAGACTGCGCACCACGCCGTCGTCGCCGAGAACCCGGACCGGACCGTCCGCGCGGTTCTCCTCGTCGACCGGTTGGAACAGCGCCCGCGCCCGTTGGACCGGTCGCTCGGAGAGCGGCACGGTCGCCGGGGCGCCGAGCCGGTTCAACGGGTCCGGCAGATAGGTCAGATTGTCGGGAGGTCGCTGGACCGGGCCGGAGTGGGTGGGTTCGACGGTCGGGGCCACCGGAATGTCCGGCGGAGGATCGGCGGACGAGCGCAGTGCGGCCACCGTTCCACCGCCGACGAGTGCCACGGCCAACGCCGCCGCCGCGACGGCCCTTCGGGTACGCCGGGTGCGGCGGGCCCGCTCCCATCCGGCGGTGGCCGGTTGGCTGGGCAGCACGTCCTCGACGCTGACGGTCATCAGTCGGCGTAGGTCCTGCTCGTTCACGGGTTCACCTCCAGACCGCTGGCCAGGCCGGCCGAGCCCTGGCTCGGTCGGGTGTCCCGGGCGAGGTCCGGTGCGACCTCGCGGAGTCGACGTAGCGCCGCGTGACACTGGCTCTTGACGGTGCCGACGGTCACCCCGAGCGCCTCGGCAGTGGCGACCTCGGTCAGATCCTCGTAGTAGCGCAGCACCAGCACGGCCCGTTGCCGTGGTGGCAGCAGGCCCAGCGCGTCGTGCAGCGTCAGCCGTAAGGCGCCGTCCCGGTCGTGGGCAACCTGATCCGGCGGCGCGGCGCTGAGCCACTCCCGCCGTCGGCGACGCCACCACGACACCGAGTCGCGGTAGAGGATGGCCCGCACGTACGCGGAGGGGTCGGCGTTGCGGACCGAGCCCCATCGCAGCGCGAGCTTCAGGAGCGCGTCCTGGAGCAGGTCCTCGGCCTGGTGTGGGTTGCCGCAGATCAGGTACGCCGCGCGGAGCAGTCGGTGTTGGTGGCTCTCCACGAAGGCGAGGTAGCCGTCGCGCCCGTCGTCACCCTTCGGTGCCATCCGCCCTCCTCCCGGCCGTCCCGATGCGCGTCACCTGCCAGACGCACGGGAGGAGGTAAAAGGTTGGGTCAGCTTCCCGGTGTTCCGGTCAGGTAGCGCTGGAGGGTCGGCGCGATCCAGGAGACCAGGTCCTCCGGTGTCGTGTCCACCATGGGCGGCAGGCGGACGACGTACCTGGTGAAGGCGAGGCCGAGGACCTGACTGGCCACCAGACCCGCACGGCGTGCGGTTGTCGTCGGGTCGGTGCCGAAGGCGGCCACCGCCGTGGTGAGTTGGTTGGCGAAGATGTCGCGCATCCGTTCGGCGGCGCCGGGGTTGGTGCTGGCGGCCCGCAGCAGCGCCACGAGGGTCTCGTCGCCGTCCCACCGGCTGAGGAAGTGCCGGACGAGCGTCTCGCCGAGTTGCTCGGGCGGGATGGGGGTCAGGTCGGGCAGGCGTAGGTCGAACTCGGCCGCCGCCGCGAAGAGACCCTCCTTGCTGCCGTAGTAGCGCATGACCATCGACGGGTCGATCTGGGCGTCGGCGGCGATGGCCCTGATCGTGGCGCGCTCGTACCCGTCTGCGGCGAATCGTTCGCGGGCTGCTCGCAGGATCGCCGCCCGGGTGGCGTCCGAGCGGCGGGGTTGGGTCTGCGGAGCGGGCACTGTCATGTCAACGACCGTATGCCAACAACTGTTGACACGCAATCAGCAGGGTTCTAATGTCGCCAACAAGTGTTTGCCAACATGTGTTGGCAATGATCATCTGGAGGTGGCCATGAGCACCGACGTTCTGGTGGTGGGCGCGGGCCCTACCGGTCTCGCCACCGCCCTGACGCTGGCTCGACGCGGAGTCGGCGTGACACTGCTGGACAAGCTGGCCGAGCCGCCCACGACGTCCCGCGCGGCGGTCGTGCACGCGTACACCCTGGAGGTGCTGGACCGGATCGGCGCGGCGGCGCCGTTGATCGCCCAGGCGGTGCGGACGCCGCGTTTCACAGTGCGTGACCGGGACCGGGTGCTGCTGACGGTGCCGTTCCACGAGCTGCCGTCCCGCTACCCCTACGCGCTGCTGGTCTCCCAGGCGGTGACCGAGGCGGTGCTCGCCGGGCAGCTCGCCGACCTCGGCGTCCAGGTGCGACGACAGTGCCGACTGACCGGGCTCACCGACACCGGCGACGGGGTGCTCGCGCAGGTCGACGGGGAGCCGTTGCGCGCCCGGTTCGTCGTCGGCGCGGACGGCCTGCACAGCACCGTGCGGCAGTTGGCCGGCATCGGCTTCACCGGCCCGAACGACGAGGAGTCCTTCGTACTCGCCGACGTACGGGTGCGAAGCGTTCTGCCGCGCGACGAGGCGGCACTCTTCCTCGCCCGACCCGGCCCGTTGATCTGGGCGCCGCTGCCGGACGGGGTGGTCCGACTGGTCGCCGCCGTGGCGGACGCCCCACCCGCACCGGACCGGGCGTACCTCCAGGCGCTGCTCGACGAACGCGGCCCGGCACGGAGACCCGACCGGGTGACCGAGGTGCTCTGGGGCTCCCGGTTCCGGGTCCACCACCGGATCGCCGACACCTTCCGAGCCGGGTCGGTGCTGCTGGCCGGAGACGCCGGGCACGTGCACAGCCCGGCCGGTGGGCAGGGCATGAACCTCGGGATCTGCGACGCGGTCGCCCTCGGCACCGCGCTGGCGGACGTGTTCGACGGTGGCCCGGACACGCTGCTCGACGACTACAACACCCGGCAGCGGCCGATGGCCGAGGACGTGATGAGCTTCGCCGCCGGGCTGACCCGGCTGGCCACCGTCTCCCCGGCCCGCCGGCCGGCCCGGGACGTGCTGCTCCGGTTGATCGGTGCGGTGCCGCCGGTCCGTCGACGGATCGCGCTGCGTCTGTCCGGGCTGTCCCACCGGGAGACAGAGGCCGAGCTGAGCCGGTGAGACCGGCCGTCGAGCTAAGCCGGCGACACCGGCCGCAGTGCCCGCCACGCTGCGACGGTGACCAGCGCGAACACGCCCGCTGCCGCGCCCATCACCGGCACCGTCCCGAATGCGGCGGCGGCCAGCCCGGCAAGCGCCGCGCCGACCGGGGCGGTGAGCAGACCGACCATCCGCTGGGCCGCCCCGACCCGGCCGAGCAGCCCGGCCGGCACGTTCCGCTGCCCGTACGACGCCCACAGGCTGTTCCACACCACGGTGCCGGCGGCGAACACGGCCAACGCGAAGCCGCCCGGCACCGGATGCCGGGCCAGCGCGAACCCGCTCAACGCCACGGTCTCCGCGGCGAGCACCACGCCCAGCGCCGGGACCGTGCCGAGTCGGGCGGCCAGCCGACCAGACCCGAGCGCCCCGACCACGCCACCGACGATGGCGGCGGCGGCGAACAGCCCGTACCCGGCCGGCGGCACCCGCAACACGTCCAGCGCGTAGAGCACCAGCACCGCCATGATCCCGCTGATCGCCAGATTGCTCGCGGAGGTGAGCACCGTGACCCGCCACAGTGTCCGGTGCGCGTACAGCCAGCGCAGCCCTTCGACGATCTCACCCCACACCGATCCGCGCCGTACCCCGGACCGTGGCTGCGTGCCCGCGACGGGCGCTGGGGTCAGGGCCAGCACGAGCAGCGCGGCCACGGCGAAGGTGACGGCGTCGAGGGCGAACGGAAGGGCCGGTGCGACGGCGAAGAGGACACCGGCGGCCGGCGCCCCCAGGAAACCGCCGGCAACCGCGGTACCCGCCTGAAGTCGTCCGTTCGCCCTGGGCAACGCATCCGGTGGCACCAGCGCGGGAAGCAGGGCGAACGAGGCGGAGTCGAACAGAGTGCCCAGCGCGGCGAGGAGGAACGCCGCCACCAGCAGCACCAGGACGCTGGCCCGATGGAGGGCGACCGCCACCGCTAGTGCCGCCACCACGGCGGCGCGTACCCCGTCGACCACTGCCATCGTCCGACGACGGTCCCAGCGGTCCGCGTACACGCCACCGAGCAGGCCGAAGAGCAACGGTGGCAACTGACCCGCCACGGTGACCGCCGCGATGATCCGCGGATCGCGGGTCACGGTCGCGGCCAGCAGGGCCAGTGCGGGGGTACGCAGCGCGTCCCCGAACCGCGACGAGACGGCGGCGGACCAGAGCAACCGGAAGTCCCGGCCCAGAGCTGTGGAGGTCATCCGGCGACCGTGCTGGTTCGACCTGGTCGAGGGTCAAGCCGCCGGGCGAAAGGGGGACGCGCGTGTCGGTGATCATCGGTACGGTGGGCGCCGGCATTTCGGGACCGGGGGAGAAACGCACGTGGACCACACCTTCCAGGTCGACCTCCGTGGCGTGGTCGATCTGCTCAGCCACCATCTCTACGGCAGTCCGCGGGTCTACGTGCGCGAGCTGCTGCAGAACGCGGTGGACGCGATCACCGCGCGGCGCTCGACCGAGCCGGACGCGCCGGCGCTGGTCCGCATCGAGACACCGGAGATGACCGGCGACGGCACGCTGCGGGTGCACGACACCGGCATCGGACTGACGGAGGCGCAGGTGCACGAGTTGCTGGCCACCATCGGCCGCAGCTCCAAGAGGGACGAACTCGGCTTCTCCCGGCACGAGTTCCTCGGCCAGTTCGGCATCGGCCTGCTCTCCTGCTTTCTTGTCGCCGACGAGATCCAGGTGTTCACCCGCAACGGCGACCACCCCACGGTGCGCTGGACCGGGTACGCCGACGGCCGGTACGCGGTGAGCCTGGCGCCACCGGAAGCCTCCCGCGCCGAACCGGGTACCACCGTCACGCTGGTGCCCCGCCGCGATGCCGACCAGTGGTTCGCCACCCCTACCGTCACCGACCTGGCCCGGCTCTTCGGGTCACTGCTGCCGGTCACCGTCCGGGTCGGCGACGTGGTCACCACCACCGGCGTACCGCCCTGGCCGACCGTCCCCGGCGCGCCGGTCGACCGGGCGGCGCTTGTCGCGTACGCCCGGGAGACGCTCGGCATCGACCCGTTCGACGTGCTGCCCCTGAGCGTGCCGGAGGCCGGGCTCACCGGTGTCGCCTTCATCCTGCCCACCCCGGTGAACCCGGCGGCCCGTGCTGGGCACCGGGTCTACCTCAAGCGGATGCTGCTCACCGAGCACGCCGACGGGTTGCTGCCGGACTGGGCCTTCTTCGCGCACTGCGTGGTGGACGCCACCGAGCTGCGCCCCACCGCCAGCCGGGAGGCCCTCTACGAGGACACCCTGCTGACCACGACCCGGGAGGCGCTCGGCGACCAGGTACGCGGCTGGCTGGTCCGGCTGGCCCGGCACGACCCGCACCGGCTGGCCGAGTTCCTCCAGGTGCACCACCTGGGCGTGAAGGCACTGGCGCTGCACGACGACGAAATGCTCCAGCTGGTCGACAGGTGGTGGCCGATGGACACCAACGTCGGCACGCTCACCCTCGCCGAGTTCCGGGAGCGCTACGGCGTGCTCCGCTACGCGGCGAGCCTGGACGAGTTCCGGCAGCTCGCCGCGGTGGCCGCCGCGCAGGACCTGGCGGTGGTCAACGGCGGCTACACGTACGACACCGAGCTGATCGAGCGGCTGCCGGCGGTGGACCGCTCGGTGCTGATCGAACGGCTGGAACCGAGCGACCTGACCACCCGGTTCAACGCGCTCGACCCGCAGGCGGAGCTGGCGCTGCGGCCGTTCCTCGCCTCCGCGCAGCGGGCCGTCGAACGGTCCGGCTGCGAGGTGGTGATCCGGGCGTACGAGCCGGTGTCGCTGCCCGCGCTGTACCTGGTCAGCAGGTCGGCGGCGTTCAACGACCAGCTGGCGGCTAGCCGCGACCGGGCCGACGAACTGTGGGGCGGGGTCCTCGACGCCCTCGCCGCCACCGCGCCGCCGGACCGCCCGCAGTTGGTGCTCAACCACCGCAACCCGTTGGTCCGCCGGGTCACCGCGCTGGCCGACCCGGAGTTGGTGGGGCTCGCCGTCGAGGCGCTGTACGGCCAAGCGCTGCTACTCGGCCACCATCCGATCCGCGCTGCCGACGCGGCGCTGCTGAACGATTCCTTCCTCGGCCTGCTCGGCCGGGCCGTACCGGGACAGGAGCGAGCATGAGCGACGAGGATCTGTGGCGGGTGCTGCGCGGCATCTCCGACATGCCGTACGGGGCGGGGCAGATCGCCGCGCTCGAGCAGTTGCTGCGCCGGGTGGACGCCGCCGACGACCGGCACCTGGCCTTCGTCACCCGGATGCAGGCCACCACCGGTTACATCTACGGCGGCGAACCGGCGAAGTCCTTCGTGACGTTCTCCTGGTGTCTGTCCGAGTTCGACAGTGACCCGCAGCCCTATCACCAGCGTCACGCGCACAACCTGCTGTGGCACTTCAAGTACATGGTCACCGGGTTGCTGAACTTCCCGGAGGTGCCCCTCGACCGCACGTACGCGGTGCTGGACGACATGGAACGCCGCTACCGGACCGGCGGGCACAGCTTGCAGACCGTCCACAAGCACCGGTTCCGGGTCGCCAACCACGTGGGCGACGCCGAGGCTGCCGCGCACTGGTACCGGCTCTGGCAGACCACTCCGCGCGACGACCTCTCCGACTGCGCCGGCTGTGACCCGACGAGCCAGGTGAACTACCTCGCCGACACCGGGCGGGACGCGGAGGCGGTGGCGCTGTCCGAGCCGGTGCTCGCTGGCCGGCTCACCTGCAACGAGCAACCGCAGGCGATCCTCACCGCGCTGCTCCTGCCGTACCTGCGGACCGGGCGGGCCGAGTCGGCGCGGGACGCGCACCGGGAGGCGTACCGCCGGTTGCGCGGCAACCTCGCCGACCTGTGGGACATCGGCGACCACGTCGAGTTCTGCACGTTGACCGGGAACGAGGCGCGGGCGGTCGAGTTGGTCGAACGGCACGTGGACTGGCTGGACCGGGCACCGTCGCCGGCCGCCGCGATGCATTTCGCTGCGACGGCCGCCGCAGCGCTGCGCCAGGCCGGTGAGCGTGGTGAGGCGACCCTGTACCGCCGCGCTGCCGAGGGCCGACCGGCCGGCGAGGTGTCCGCGTCGGTGCTCGCCGACGAGCTGACGCGAACCGCTACCGAGTTGGCGGAGCGTTTCGACGCCCGCAACGGCAGCACCCATCAGTCGGAGTGGATCGCCCGCCGGCTCGCTGTGCGACCGAGCGGTGAGCACCTGCCGCTGTCCGCGAGCGTCCGCCGTCGCCGGCCACTCACGGGCGGGGACGAGCCGACCACGTCCCTCCGCGAGGGGCGCCCGGTGGCGGCCGGCGACGCGACGCGCGCCGGCAAGCCCGAGGCACCCGCACCGACAGTGCCCGCCGACGCCGGGCCGGACGAGCTCCTGGACCTCGCCGAGCAGAGCTGGGGTCGGCACGACCCGGTCACGTTCCGGGCGGCGTTGGCCGCCTACGACGAGCGGTTCGGCGCAGCCGACCTGCCGCCGCGTACTGTCGCGCAGCGGATGGCGTTGCGGGCGGCCGAGCGCGGCGACGAGGACGACCTGCCGGGCGCCATCGAGTCGAACCGAGCGGCTCTGGACCTCTACCTGACGGAGGGCGACGAGCTGTCCGCCCAGGTGGTCGCGGGGCGGCTCGGCGTGCTGTTGTCCCGGTCCGACGACGCCGACGAGGGGTTGGCCTTGGTCCGGAAGGCAGCGGAGGTGCTCGACCGGGACGGCGACGCCCGGCAGCGGGCCTCCGCCCACCACCGGGTGGCGTTGGCGCTGCTCCAGCAGGAACGCTGGGCCGAGGCGCTCGCGGCGCTGGACCGGGTGCCCGCCGATGCGGGTGGTGACCCGTACCTGGCGGCCCGGGTCGCGCTGCACCGCGCGCACGTGTTGGAGCAGTCGGATCGTCTCGACGACGCGCGAACCGCCGCTGCCGAGGCCCGCCGCATCGGCCGGGACGTGGGAGTCGACGAGCTGGTCACGGCGGCCTCCCTGGCGTACGCCCGGACGGTGGACGACCCGGCCGAAGCGGTGGCCGCCTGCGACGAGGCGCTGGCGTCGGCGCCGACGGAAGCGGAGTTGCCCGTTCGCGTTGCCCGTGCCCGCGCGTTGCTCGCGGCCGGCCGGGCCGCCGACGCGGTGGACGACTTCGTCGAGGCGGTGACGCTCTGCGTGGAGCGGGGCGCCGAGGGGGACGCGTTCCTGCGGTGGGAGTTGGCGAACGCGTACCGGATGGTGGGTCGGCTCGGCGAGGCGGCCGAGGTCGCCGAGGAGGCGGTCCTCGGTCTCGACCGGCTCGGCGCCCAGGCCGAGGCGGACCGGTGCCGGCACCTGCTGGCCGGCGTGTACGCCGGGCTCGGCGAGATCAAACCGGCGCTGACCCTGCTGGAGCAGTTGGCCGACAACCTGGATGGTCCGGACAACCTCCCGTACCGGGCGCAGGTGCTGGAGGAGGCCGGGGACATCCTCTACGACGCGGACCGGGACGCGGCCGGCGCGGAGCGGTTCGCCGCAGCCGCCGACGCGTACCGGCTCGGCGACCTGCCGCTGGACGAGTTGCGGGCGCGCCGGCGAGAGGCGTACGCCTGGTTCTGGGCGGACGACCGGCCGGCGGCGACTCGCGCCGTCGAGCAGGCGGACGCGCTGGCGGTGACGCTGGCCGGGCAGTCGGAGCCACCGGTGACGTACGAACTGGCGATGGTCGCCGAGGTCGGGGCACGGGTGCTGACGACCGAGAACCGGCCGGACGAGGCGTTGGCGCGGCTGGACGGGGTGCCCGACCGGTTACGGTCGATCGAGGCTTTCGGTGAGGCCGCCCAGGTGGAGATCCTCGTCGGTGAGCTGCTGCTTCGACTGGACCGTCCGGCGGAGGCGGAGCCGCTCCTGCGACGGGTTCTCGGTGGGCTGCCGGCCGACTCGCGACCGGTCCGCCAGACGGCCTGGCTGCTGGCCCGTGCCCTGGATCTGCTGGACCGGCCCGCCGAGGCCGCCGCGCTGCGAACGGAGCACGACCTCGACCCGGACGACGACTGAGCGCGGCGGTCCGCGCCGAGGTGTGCTCAACCGCTCGCCAACCAGCGGCCCACCGGGGCCAGATCGCGGTCTAGGCTTGCCCGGTGACGGTGGAGCAGCAGGCACGGGGTGCGGCGGGCGCGGGCCGGCGCAGGTCCCGCAAGGACGAGATCCTGGAGATCGCGGTCGGTCTGTTCGCCGCGCGGGGCTATCACGGTGTGTCGATGGACGACATCGGCGCGGCGGCGGGGGTCACCGGTCCGGCGCTCTACCACCACTTCGCCGGCAAGGAGGCCATGCTGGCCGCCGCGCTGATCCCGGTCAGTGAAGGGTTGCTGGCCGGCGGGCGGGAACGCGCCGCCGGGCATCCGGACGACCCGCGCGGCGTCCTGGAGTCGCTGATCGACTTCCACGTCGAGTTCGCGCTGGCCAACCCGGCCGTGATCGCGTTGCACCTGCACGAGTTGGACCGCCTGCCGGAGGAGCCGAGACGACGGATCCGTCGCCTGCAACGGCTCTACGTCGAGGAGTGGGTGACAGTGCTCACCGCCCTGCACCCGGGCATGCCCGACGGTGAGGCGCGGGTGCTCGCGCACGCCGCGTTCGGGTTGATGAACTCGACTCCGTTCCTGGGCGGTGAGGTGGACCGGCGTCGCCGGGCCGAGCTGCTGCGCGGCGCGACACTTGCCGCGTTGCTCGCCTGAGCCCGACTCGTCAGAGGTTCGTCGGTCATGATTCCCTAACCACCGTCCCACCATCCGGACGCCGGGAGGAAACATGATCGAGTCACTGCTGGTAGCCAATCGGGGTGAGATCGCCCGCCGGATCATCCGGACCGCCAAGCGGCTCGGCATCCGCGCCATCGCGGTTCACTCGGAGGCCGACGCCGACCTGCCGTTCGTGGCGGAGGCGGACGAGGCGGTCCTCATCGGCCCGGCGAACCCGGCGCTGAGCTACCGCAACACCGAGGCGATCCTCGCCGCCGCGAAGGCGACAGGTGCGCAGGCCATCCACCCCGGCTACGGATTCCTGTCGGAGAACGCCGAGTTCGCCCGTACCGTCGAGGCCGGCGGCCTGATCTGGGTCGGCCCCGACGCGGATGCGATCACCGCGATGGGCGACAAGATCAATGCCCGGAACCTGATGGCGGCGGCCGGTGTTCCGGTCGCGCCGGGCACCACCGACCCGGCAGCCGACCTGGACGCGGCGGTGACGGCCGCCGCCGAGATCGGCTACCCGGTGATGGTCAAGGCCGCGGCCGGTGGCGGCGGCATGGGCATGGGCGTCGCCGTCGACGAGGCCGCGCTGCGCACCGAGTACGACAAGGTGCGCGTGTTCGCCGAGCGGATGTTCGGCGACGGGTCGGTGTTGATCGAGCGGTACTTCCCCCGGGTGCGCCACGTCGAGGTGCAGATCCTCGGCCTGGCCGACGGTCGGGTGGTGGCGCTCGGCGAGCGGGAGTGCTCGGTGCAGCGACGGAACCAGAAGCTGGTCGAGGAGTCTCCGTCCCCGGCGGTCTCGCCGGAGCTGCGGTCGCGCCTCCTGGCGGCGGCGGTGCGCGCGGGTGAGGCGGTCAGTTACCGCAACGCCGGCACGGTGGAGTGTCTGCTCGACCCGGCCTCCGGGGAGTTTTTCTTCCTGGAGATGAACACCCGGCTCCAGGTGGAACACCCGGTGACTGAGTACGTCTACGGGATCGACCTGGTCGAGGAGCAGTTGCGGGTGGCCTCCGGGCTGGCGCCGACGTTCGACCCGGACGCCCTGACGCCGGCCGGGCACGCGATCGAGATGCGGATCAACGCGGAGGACCCGAAGCGCTTCTTTCCCGGCCCCGGCGTGATCAGGACCTGGGTGGAGCCGGCGGGGGACGGTGTCCGGGTGGACTCCGGCTACACCGAGGGCAACACCGTCACCCAGTTCTACGACAGCCTGCTGGCCAAGTTGATCATCACCGGGGCGACCCGCGACGAGGTGCTCGAACGCGCGAAGGAGGCGGTCGCCGGGTTCCAGGTCGTCGGCCCGAAGAACAACCTGCCCTTCTTCGCCGAGCTGCTGGACAACGAGGAGTTCCGCTCCGGCGCCTACGACACGGGCATCGTCTCCCGGATGCGCTAAACCGTCAGGCCGCCGGGCGGCCCGTCGCCCGTCGCCCGGCGCCCGCCCGGCGGTGCGGCCCGGCGGTGCGGCTGGCGGTGCGGTCCGGCGGCCGGGCGAGACTGGTTGGTGGGCCCTTTGCTCTGCTTACCTATATGCGACAGCGGCTTTCCGATGACGGACAGTAGCCGTCGCACATAGGGCAGCAGAGCAAAGCGGCCGACATGCCGTCCCGATCCGACGTCACAGCGAGGTGACCGATGAGCCAGTTGCCAGATTTTGTCTCGATCCGCGAGGTCGGGCCACGGGACGGGTTGCAGAACGAGGACCCGATCCCGACCGACGCCAAGGTCCGTCTGCTCGACGCCCTCTCCGGCACCGGTGTGCGCCGGATCGAGGCGGTGTCGTTCGTGCATCCGAAGGCGATCCCGCAGATGGCCGACGCCGACGAGGTGTGGCAGCGGGCGGCCAAGGCCGACGAGGTGCGGTACTCGGCGCTGGTGCCGAACACCCGGGGCGCCCAGCGGGCCCTCGCCGCCGGGTTCACCGAGATCGAGGTGGTGGTCTCCGCCAGCGACACGCACAACCGCCGCAACGTCAACCGGTCGACCGACGAGTCGCTGGACGACATCGCCGAACTGATCGACCTGCTGCACGGCGCGTCCGCGCGGGTGGAGGTGATCGTGGCGACCAGCTTCGGCTGCCCGTACGAGGGGGACGTCGACCCGGCGCGGGTGGCCGGCATCGTCGACCGGGTGGTCCGGGACGGCGCGGACCGGGTCGCGTTCGGCGACACCACCGGCATGGGCACGCCACGCCGGGTCCGTGAGCTGCTGACCGCGGTACGCGACCGGAACGCGAACGTGCCGGTGCTGCTGCACTTCCACAACACCCGGGGGACGGCGCTGGCCAACCTGTTGACCGCGTTGGAGCTGGGGGTGACCGAGTTCGACGCCAGCGTCGGTGGCCTGGGCGGCTGCCCGTACGCGCCGGGGGCGAGCGGCAACCTGGCGACCGAGGAGGCCGTGCACATGCTGCACGACATGGGCATCGACACCGGCATCGACCTGGCGGCCCTCATCGAGGCGGCGGAGCTGGCCGAGGAGCTGCTCGGCAAGAAGTTGCCGTCGGGTGTGCTGCGGGCTGGTCCGCGGACCCGACTGACCCCGATGCCGAGCTGAGTGAGACGCGGGGAGGGGCCGGCATGAGGCCGGCCCCTCCGACGGACCAGGTCGATCAGCCCACCGGGGTGAGCATGCTCGGCCAGCTGTCGCGGAAGATGTCCGCCTCGGCGCGGTCGGTGCTGCGCTCGGTGGCGATGCGGGTACCGGCGAAGAGGTTGCTCACCCGGTTCGCCTCGGCGCTGCTCGGGTACGGGTTGGTGCAGCTGGTGCCGGCGCTGCCACCGGACATCAGCAGCGAGCAGTTGCCGTTGTAGTTGTCCGGCAGGCCGAGGATGTGCCCGATCTCGTGGGTCATGATGCGAAGCGGGCTGTACTGCGCGGCCTGCTGGGTGTCGATGTAGACCCGGCCGTTGCCGAGGCTGGTCCGGACGGCGTACGAGCCGCCGCCGGTGATCTGGTAGATCCGCAGGTTGGAGCCGCAGTTGGCGGAGAGCGTCAGGTTGACTGTGGCGTTGTTCCAGATCGAGGCGGCCTGGTTGGCGGTGCCGGCGTAGCTGCCTGCCTGGCTGGTGTTGTAGCAGATGGTCATGGCGGCGGACGCGGGCGACGGGTTGGCGACCGTGACGCCGAGGGTGGCGAGTGTCGTCGCGAGCACCGCGACGGCGAGCCGATTGAGTCGTGAGGTCATCGCTGACTCCAATCTGGGAGGAGGGGTGCCAGGAGCCTAGCGATATGTATTTACGTTTTTCAATGTCTTGCTCTCGGCCCAACTGTCTGGTTCGCTCGTAGGTCGCCGACAACCACGCCGATGCGCTAGCCTAACGATCGTTCAGGTCAGTATGGCGAGGGAGTCGGCGTGACGCTCGACGGTGAGGCACTGGAGCAGCTGCGCAAGCGGGCCCGGTCCGGCGGCGCGGACAAGTACCACGCGGCCAACGCGGCCAAGGGCAAGCTCTTCGCCCGTGAGCGGGTCGCGCTCCTGGTCGACGAGGGTTCGTTCGTCGAGGACGGCCTCTACGCGAACTCGATGGCCGAAGGGTTACCCGCCGACGGGGTGGTCACCGGCACCGCCACGATCGACGGCCGACAGGTCTGCCTGATGGCCAACGACTCCACCGTCAAGGCCGGCAGCTGGGGCGCCCGCACCGTCGAAAAGATCATCCGGATCATCGAGCGGGCGTACGGCGCCGGCGTGCCGATGGTCTACCTGGTCGACTCGGCCGGCGCGCGGATCACCGACCAGGTCGACCTCTTCCCCGGCCGCCGCGGCGCCGGCAAGATCTTCTGGAACCAGGTGCGCGCCTCGGGTTCGATCCCGCAGGTGTGCGCGCTGTTCGGCCCGAGCGCCGCCGGTGGGGCGTACATTCCGGCGTTCTGCGACGTCGTGGCCCTGGTCGACGGCAACGCGAGCATGTATCTCGGCTCCGACCGGATGGTCGAGATGGTCACCGGCGAGAAGACCACCCTGGAGGCGATGGGCGGGGCGAAGGTGCACACCGCCGAATCCGGCGTGGGGCACTTCCTCTGCAAGACCGAGGCCGACGCGCTCGACGTGGTGAAGACCTATCTGTCGTACCTCCCGGCGAACTGGACCCAGACGCCGCCGGCCGCGCCGGCCGTCGCCGCGCCCGCGAAGGTCGACCTGGCCGCGCTGGTGCCGGCCAGCGAGCGGCAGGCGTTCGACATGCGGCGGTACGCCAAGGGCCTGCTCGACGAGGGTTCGTTCTTCGAGATCCAGGCCCTCTGGGCCAAGGAGCTGACCGTCGGCTTCGGCCGCCTCGACGGGCAGGTCGTCGGCGTGGTCGGCAACAACTCGATGTTCAAGGGCGGCGTGCTCTTCGTCGACTCGGCCGACAAGGCGACCCGGTTCGTGCAGCTCTGCGACGCGTTCAACGTGCCGCTGCTGTTCCTCAGCGACGTACCCGGCTTCATGGTCGGCAGCGCCGTGGAGAAGCAGGGCATCATCCGGCACGGCGCAAAGATGATCACCGCGATCTCCGAGGCGACGGTCCCGAAGATCTGCGTGGTGGTCCGCAAGGCGTACGGCGCGGGCCTCTACGCGATGGCCGGCCCCGGGTTCGAGCCGGATGCCACGATCGCCCTGCCGACCGCGAAGATCGCGGTGATGGGGGCCGAGGCCGCCGTGAACGCCGTCTACGCCAACAAGATCGCCGCCATCGAGGACGAGGCCGAGCGGACTGCCTTCGTGGCCGCCAAGCGGGCCGAGTACGAGCAGGACATCGACGTGGTCCGGCTCGCCAGCGAGCTCGTGGTGGATGCCATCGTCGAGCCGCACGACCTGCGTACCGAGCTGGTCCGTCGCTTCGCGGCGGCGCGTACGAAGGACCGGCACTTCTCCCGACGCCGGCACGGCGTGACCCCGGTCTGATCCTCGACCGCCCGCACAGCGACCCGCCCCGGCGTCACGAGCGCCCGGCGGACCGTCCCCACAGGAGGATGAGATGGACTTCCGGCTCACCGACGAACAAACGGCGCTGCGGGAGAGTGTGCGGGACTTCGCACGCGAGGTGGTCGCCCCGGTCATCGCCGAGCACTACGAGCAGCACACCTTTCCGTACGAGGTGATCCGGCAGATGGGCAAGATGGGCCTGTTCGGCCTGCCCTTCGCCGAGGAGCACGGTGGGATGGGCGGCGACTACTTCGCGCTCTGCCTGGCGTTGGAGGAGTTGGCACGGGTCGACTCCAGCGTGGCCATCACGCTGGAGGCGGCGGTCTCGTTGGGCGCGATGCCGATCTACCGCTTCGGCACCGAGGAGCAGAAGGCGACCTGGCTGCCCAAGCTGCTCAGCGGCGAGGCGTTGGCCGGCTTCGGGCTCACCGAGCCGGGCACCGGCTCGGACGCCGCCGGCACCCAGACCCGCGCGGTGCTGGACGGCGACGAGTGGGTGATCAACGGGTCGAAGGCGTTCATCACCAACTCGGGCACCGACATCACGGCCATGGTGACCGTCACGGCGGTGACCGGCACGAACCCGGACGGCTCCAAGGAGTTGTCGACGATCATCGTGCCGACCGGAACGCCCGGGTTCACCGTCGCGCCGGGCTACTCCAAGGTGGGATGGACCGCCTCGGACACCCACGAGCTGACCTTCGACGACTGCCGCGTACCGGCGGCGAACCTGCTCGGCGCGCGGGGTCGGGGTTTCGCGCAGTTCCTGCGGATCCTCGACGAGGGTCGGATCGCCATCGCCGCGTTGGCCGTCGGCCTCGCCCAGGGCTGTGTCGACGAGTCGATCAAGTACGCGAAGGAACGGCACGCCTTCGGTCAGCCGATCGGCGCCAACCAGGCGATCCAGTTCAAGATCGCGGACATGGAGCTGAAGGCGCACACCGCCCGGCTGGCCTACTACGATGCCGCCGCCCGGATGCTGGCCGGCGAGCCGTTCAAGCGGCAGGCGGCCATCGCCAAGCTGCACGCCAGCACGATCGCTGTCGACAACGCCCGGGAAGCGACCCAGATCCACGGCGGGTACGGCTTCATGAACGAGTACCCGGTGGCCCGCTTCTGGCGGGACTCCAAGATCCTGGAGATCGGCGAGGGCACCAGCGAGGTGCAGCGGATGATCATCGCTCGGGACCTGGGCCTCTGAACGGTTCCACCCGCCGTCCGTACCGGACGGGCTGGCCGTACGGCTGTCGGATTTCGGCGGGTGGGCGTCAATAGCCCGACGTTCGACTGCCAACCGTCGGAGTCGATCCGTACTCTTCGTGCCCATGACTCCGGATCACGATGGGTCACGGAGCCCGGCTGGCCGTACCCCACTGCCGGAGCTGCTCCGCGAGCATCGACGCGCCGCCGGCCTGACCCAGGCCGAGCTGGCGTCCCGGGCCGGGGTGGGCGTGCGGACGGTGCGTGATCTGGAACGTGGTCGGGCGGTCCGGCCGCAGCGCACCACTGTGGACCTGCTCGCCGCGGCGTTGGCGTTGGCCGGCGCCGATCGGGCGGCGTTCCTGGCTGCGGCCCGCGGCTCCGGCACCGAACCAACCCGGCCGGACACCACCTCGACGGCGATCGCTGTCCCGTCCTCCGACCGGCCGGTCAGCCTCCCGCCTCCGGTCGCGCTGATCGGTCGGGACCGCGACATCACCGAGCTGACCGCCATGCTGACCGTGGAGCGTGGGCCCCGGCTGGTGAGCCTGGTCGGGCTGGCCGGCGTCGGCAAGACCGCCCTGGCGACGTCGGTGGCGCACGTGGTGGCCCCAGCCCACCCGGCCGGAGTGGCCGGGGTGCTGATCGGCGAAGGCTCGGACGGTCCGGACGTACTCGCCGCCTCGATGGCCGTGCTCGGCGCGGCGCGGCCGACGGAACTCGTGGCACAGCTCGCCGGCCGACCGGTCCTGCTGGTGATGGACGCGGTGGAACGCGCCCCGGGTCCGGTCGCCGCGACGGTGCACCGGCTGACCGCGGCTCTGCCGTCGCTGCGGGTGCTGGTCACCGGTCGGCACCCCGTTGGCCTACCGGGCGAGCGGGTCTGGCCGGTCGCGCCGCTCGACGTGCCCCCCTCGGACGTCGCACACACCGGACTGGCCACGCTCGAAACGTGGCCGGCGGTGGCGCTGTTCACCGCCCGGCTCGCCCAGGTCCGCCGGGAGACACCCACCCCCGACGAGTTGCCCGCGCTTGCCGCGCTGGTTCGCCGCCTCGGTGGGCTGCCGCTCGCCATCGAGCTGATGGCCGCCCGGGGGCGGCTCCTCGACCTCACCGAACTGCTGGACCGGTACGGCGATCGGGTGCTCGACCTGGCCGCCCCCGCCGACGCCACGGCCCTCGACGAAGGACGCCCAGGCGGCCGGCGCGAAGGCCAGGGTGCCGCCGTCGC